>CANRJU010000027.1 GCA_947631075.1 uncultured Lachnospiraceae bacterium | reverse complement strand
AAAAACGCAATTTATAAACGCCCTCTTTTTTCCAGTTGATTCCGCTTGTGTCCGCCTTTACTTTTACCGGGCCGTCCCGATTATCCTTCGCCTTTACAAACTGCGTATAATGATACTGCTTTTTCATATCCGCGTAATACACCCGGTATATGTCCCCGTATCCCGTAGCGCTTTTCCCCTTTACGAATCCGGAAATCACCGGGGCCTTTTTGTCCTTCGTGCCCCATTTAAAATTATAGGTTCCCGTATCCGCGTGATACACATAAAGGGCTTTTCCAGCATACAATTCGATTTTTATCAGCTGCTCATTTTCTAATTGAAACTGATCCTCATTTCCATTCGAACCTGTTCTTTCTGCCTTTATCGTTTTTCCCGGCTTTATGTTTTCCGCCTTTAGAATTATTCTGCTCTCCTGCTCTGTCTCTCCCACCACAGCAGAGCCAGATGTCGGACCAGATACAGCCGCGCCGCTCACGGCTCCGGGTGAAGCGGGAGAGCCCCCCGAATCCGCTCCATCTCCTGCTCCCGGTTCATCCGCTTTCTCTGGCGCCTTATAATAGTACAGAATCCTCTTAATCGTTGCCCTGGCATGATTCGTAATATAAGATTCATAACGAATTTTCTCTTGTGTCCCTGCCGCCGGCTCACTGACTTCTTTCAGGGAAACCTCTGAAAATGTAACAGGAAGGCTGTCCGGCTTATAGGCTTTCTTCTTTACTTTAACTGTGCACCTTCTTACGGTTTTTCCGTCTTTTCGCGCCGTAATTCGCACGGTTCCTTTTTTCTTACCCGTGACCACGCCTCTTTCATCTACGCTGGCCACCTTTGTATTGCCGCTTTTGAATGAGTCGCAATTACCGGCATTTTTCATTCGAAACCGCTGGCCGACCTTAATCGCGCGGACGGACGTCGTCACTGTTTTTGCCTGAACGTTCACTACATTTCCCCTGTAAGGCATAATCATGCCGCAGATTGCCAGGCAGACAACAATCCGAGTATGTATTTTTGCTGATTTCACTTTAACCAAGCCCTCTTTTCCATTCCTAAGCCTTTATATATCGAATATTTGTCACCACGTCGTCCGTTACCTCTACCTGAAGTTTGGAATCGCCTTTTTTATATGTATAGACGCCCAGATAATCCTTTTTATTGCCATATTTCTTTTTTACGGCGCTGTAAGGACTTCCGATTTTTATCTTCTCCTTCGTAGAAACCTTATTCGTCAGAAACGTGATGCCATTTACATATTCCGTTCCGTTGTCCGTGTTGGAGTAGGTATACAAAATAAAATCCTTGTACTTATAAGTCCGGTCCTTGCCGTCATAGGCGCAGCTTTTTTCCGCCTTGCAGCTTTTGGGCTTGCCCGCCTTTTTTATCAGCTTCGCCGCCGGTCCGCCCATATACACGGTTACCTTCTTGTAAGTAAATTGATATCCTTTTGCCTTCGCCTGAGCAGAACTTCCTGCTGACTGCCCGACTATAAGGGCAGCCAGTAGAAGCAGGGATAAAATCTTCTTTATGTTATTTCTTGTAAGCATTTTTATCGATTCCTCCTCGTATCATAACAAATGTTTTAATTTCACATAAATTCATGTTTCAACTGCTTTCTATCAATCTTCCCATTATCGTTATAGGGAAATTCCGTCAACAGGACATACCGTCCTGGAACCATATATTGAGGGAGAATTTTTGTCAAATGTCTGCGCAGCGCCTGCTCCGTAAGAGCTTCTCTGGCGCTGCAGAACGCCGCGATCACATGGTTCTTCTCATCGTAAATACAGCAGGCATTTTTTACTTTTTCCAGACTGAGGATAGCCGTCTCGATTTCTCCCAGTTCAATCCGGTATCCCATGTGTTTGATCTGAAAATCCTTCCGCCCGTCGAACATAATCTCTCCCTGTTCGTTGTAATGGGCCAGATCTCCGCTTCTGTATATCTTTTCCTCATAGTGAGTGTTCAGCGGATTCTGCACAAAGGACTCTCCGGTCCGCTCCGGGTCATTGTAATAGCCCACGGAGAGGCAGCTTCCGCGGATACACAGCTCTCCCATCACATCTGACTGCCGAATGAGCCGGTTCTGTTCATCCAGAAGGAGAATCTGCGTGTTTCTGCACGGCCTGCCAATGGGAATCGGTTCGTCGTCCTGAAATTCCCTGTCAACTCGGTAATATACGCATACATCTGTAATCTCCGTGGGGCCGTACAGATTGGCGTAAACCGCGTCCGGCAGTTCTTTTTTCCATTCATTCAGGTATCTCGCGGGCATCACTTCTCCGGCAAAAAGCACCTTTTTAATGCAGGCACAATCTATCTCTCCCAGCAGTCCGCTGTTTGCCACGACAATCAGCGCAGACGGAACCCAGAAGATGAAATTGATTTTGTTTTTCTGCAAAAATTCCAGCAGACTCGCCGCCATGGCAAAATATGTCTCCGGGATAATAAATAACTGCGCGCCCCTGCTCATGCACAGGTAAATATCCAGAACCGAGTTGTCAAAATAAAAAGGCGCCTGATTCGCAATCCGCTCATTCTCCGTAACCTGAAATTCCTCTCCCGCCCAGTCTATGTAATCCATAATGCTCCGGTGGGTAATCGCAACCCCCTTGGGCACCCCCGTCGATCCGGACGTAAAGAGCACATAGGCCAGATCCGTGTCAACGGCATCCCGCAAATACTGCTCGCTCCCGACCGGTTCCTGTGAAAAATCAATCGAATCAATAAAAAGTATCTTATCCTGATCCACGCCATTTTCCAGCAATTTTTTCCCACTCTTCCGATCCGTTATAAATATTTCGGGCGTCAGCCGATCTATAATGGAACGAGCCTTTTCAAAGGGAAAACGCACGTCTGTGGGCGTGTAATAATTCCCACTGTACAGCACTCCCGCGAAGGCGACCAGCGCCATAACGGACTTGGGCAGATACACCAGCACGGGAATCTGCCTCTCCTCATTTTTCTCCCGGATGGCGTCCGCCACGCACAGTGCCCTGTTCTTCCACTGACTAAAGGTTATTTCCATTCTTGAATCTGTAAGCGCCGCCTTATCCGGGAATTGTCGGGCCGTGTCTTCCAGATAGCATAATACTGAATTTCTCAAAAAAGTCTCCTCCTGTCTTCTCCCTCAGTAGCTTCGGATTTCTCCGTATTTTTCAAGTTCCTCCTGCTGCCCCCGGATCATTTCATCATAAAATTTTTCTTTCTCTTCATATACTTTTTCATAGGCCGGCTCTCCCCGATGGCTGGGCACGCCGTACTCGCCGGACAGCACCTTTCCCAGATATTCTGACAGTTTATCCGCGCCGCTCAGGTTCATGTGAAGGCCGCCGTCATAGCTGTCTGTTTCATAATCAATCCCCATCTCGTCCAGATGCTCATAAAAATTGATATAGGGCAGCTTGTGAGCCGTCGCATAATCCTGCACCTGCTTCTCGTCTGAATCGTACCAGACCGGAGAAAGGCTGGGCGCCTTCATCAAGATCAACTGTATTTTGTTCTGCTCGCAGAGCTCCCGGATCCGGTCGAGATATTCCATAGGGAGCTCTCCGAACGGCTCTCCCTGACTGCGCTCTTCCGGCTTTTCCACATCCGCCTCCGCGTCCGCGCCTTCTATCTGCGCCCAGGGATCCTCGATTTCCTCTTCCTGCTCTTCCTCTCCCAGAAGCCAGGACGGATCCGCCACATCCGATTCACTGACGGGCAGTACGTCCACCCTCATATAGTAGCCATTGTGCGTGCCCTTTTTCCGACTTCCCCAATAGGTAAAATCATCTTTTGACAAATCCAAAATCCGGCTGTGAAACCGCAAAATCGGAAATACATATTCCAGCATGTGCTCCCCCTCGCAGCGGGAGGCATTTATGGCATGGACCTTTGTCATGGACCATCTCATTCCGTCTAAAACCATGCGGTTATACTCCTCCCGCTGGGGCTCGCTAAAGGTAAGCGCCTGCACATTTAAAATCACAACCTTTGGCGTCTCATATTTCAACGTATCCTCCAGCATATAATAGGACTGCCACACAAGCTGCTCGGCATTGCCCCGTATATAGCTGGTAATCCCATAATTTTTCCAAAGATAGATGGGATCTACATTTTCATACACTTCGCAGTCCCCGATCAAAAGCACGTCGTGAGGCGTAGTCTCCTCGTAGTATTCCGCCGTAAAATTTCCCTCCGGCATATCGGCGTACTTGGGCACTACCAGACGCTGAAACGCCGCCCCGACCACCAGAAAAACGGCTATTGACACTGCGCCGGTCAGCAGCTTTCTCCCCCTGATTTCCCGCCGGTTCTATCTGCATGCATGTTTTCGCCTTTCTAAAACTGATTGTAAATAAACTGCTGCACATCATATCCCTGTCCATATGTCCCAAATAAAATAACTCCCAAAAAAAGCCCCGCAAACACGGCATAGCGCAAAATATACGGCTTGCCGGAAATCTTCTCCCGTACGCTGCCGCTTCTCTCCCACATGCTCACGCAAAACAGCGCGAACACACCCGCCGCAAGAACCGCATAGTCTCCCGCGGAAAGTCCCAGATCCAGCAATTCTTTTCCCGTGACCGCGCGCTCCCCCCACTGGGCGAACATGCGGAAAAACTGCCGAAACGTCCTCCTCACGCTGCCATAAATATCAAACAGGTTCAAAAAGCCTGTCAGGAGAAAGGTACGGATTACCATAAATCCCCGGTAGCAGACGGAACGACACAGACGCGGGAACTTTTCGCGAAAGCGCCTGTATAATGGCTCGCATTCCTGAGACACAAGCAGGATGATCCCGTTTAACAGTCCCCACATGACGAAGCGCCACTCCGCCCCGTGCCAGATTCCCGTCGAAAACCACACGACCATTGTCGAAATATAAACCGCGCTCCGCTGCGCCGCCTTTCTGCCCAAATGCTTTTTGCAGAACGAGCGAACCGACCGCACCGGACGGCTGATACCGCAGGGGAAGAACACGTAATCCTTGAACCACGTGCCCATGGAAATATGCCATCTGCGCCAGTACTCCGCAAGACTTTTGGAAAAATACGGACGCACAAAATTTTCTTTTATATTTATACCGAACACCTGCGCGACGCCTATTGTAATATCAATGCCTCCTGCAAAATCCGCGTATATCTGCACGGCGTAAAATAACATATCTATAAACACATATTTCCCCGCATAATGCTTAGGAGAAGCGGACAGCGCCGCAACGGCGACTCCTATCCGGTCCGCGATTACCAGCTTTTTAAAATATCCCCACAAAATCCGCTCCAGCCCGAACCGAACCTGCTTCCAGTCAAAATCATGACGCGCGTACAGCGTCTGCGACAGATGGTCATAACGGCTGATCGGTCCCTGAATCAGCTGCGGAAAGAATGAAATAAATAATAAAAACCGGGGATAATTCTTCTGCGCCTCATATTTCCCCCAGTAAACATCTAACAAATAGCCGACTGCCTGAAACGTATAAAAAGAAATCCCCATGGGGACAATAAAATCCACAAAGTCAAGCGGCGCCTTTCCCATGTGCTCTCTCGCGTAATTCAAGTTCTGCAGAGCAAAATTCGTGTATTTTACCGCCGCCAGTATCCCTATATTTAAAAACAGGCAGATCCGCATAATGCACTTTCTCTTTCCCGGATACTGCTCTAATAACCGCGCCGCACCATAAACGGTAAGCGACGTAACCAATATAAATATCAAATATCGCGCATCCATCGCCGCATAAAAAAGCAGGCTGGCCGTCAGCAGAAAAATCCACTGTCCCCTTCGCGGTATCAGATAATACAGCGCAAAAAGCGCCAGCAAAAAAAATATAAATTGATAGGATATCAACATGATCTCTCTCCTCGCAAACTTAAGCCCCCATAAGGCTGAGAACCATCCTGGTAATCCCATCTACTGAATTGAAATTGGACGCTACAAACTCTTTTCCTGTGATCTCTATGTCAAATTCTTCGCCCAATTCCGCAGCCAGAGCCACAAGATCAAATGAATACAGAATGCCGTCGTCTACCAGCTTTGTCTCCTCCTCAAAATCAATATCGTCATGTATATCCTGTAATATATCCAGTACTTTCTCTCTCACTTCCGTATCTTTCATCAGCTTCTCCTTCTCTGTATCATGTCAGTTCTTTTTATGCTTCTCATACTTGCCAAATCTTCACCAAATCTTAGTCGCATATCATCAGTTCATGTAAGTGTAATGCACCTATACTAACTAATGATATCACATTGTGCATAAGCTTGCAACACTAAATTAAAATAATGGTAATAATAGTAACAGGTGGTGATACAATGAATCCGAAAGAAACACGTCGAAAGCCCAAAGAACTGAATATCCAAATAGGAGAACGATGCCGTCAGGCGAGGGAAACTGCCGGTTACACGCAAGAACTTCTTGCTGAGCAAATTGATGTATCCACTCAATTTTTGTCCGACGCCGAACGAGGCGTTACCGGCATGTCAATAGCCACAATTATCAAATTATGCCGCACGCTTGACGTTTCCACAGATTTTATCTTACTTGGAAAAAATAACAATGACGCCCAGGCGCCTCTTTCCATCGACTCGCGCATCCAGCACCTATCCTCACAACAGCAAAAGCTGGTGGAGGAGGGATTCAACCTGCTAAATAAAGCCTTTTTTTCCAAGTAAGCCCACCGTTCTCTCCATTTGAAAAGGAGCGGCTCCTGTCTTCATGTTCCTTTTTCATCATCAGGATCATTATACAAGACTGCCGCTCCCATTTTGTTTTTCTGGCAGGAGATTCTCCTTGCCATGACTATTTTTAATAAATCTACATATCCGAATAATCTATAAATTCGATTTTATATCCCTCAAATCTCTTGTCCGATTTCATCGCCGCACTTACTTTCTTAAGCCATGCCGCCTCTTTTTCCTCGTACCCGATCACAGAAATCGTATAGGGATATCTGTATTTTTTCCTGTTATAGCGATACAATGCTATTTTTCCTGCATAGCTGTCTTTTACATATCTGCTTTTTATGCCGATTGTAATGGCAGTCCAGGGCGATTCATCCGAAAGGCCGCACGCCGCTATAATCCGGCTGACCTGATCTGCCATACTCTTGTAGTCGGTGACGGTTTCCGCGTAAATCTGATCCGGCAGCATGACCGACAGCCGTTCTCTCCCCGTCTCATAATCAATCCGAGTTTCCGCTTCATAGGATTCGGAAAGATCTTTTATTTTTTGAACCGTCTTGTCTTCCTCCGATGTGTTAAAACGCATAGCTGTCCGGGACTCTGCCGGTTCATCCGCCACAAGCGTATCTCCATTTGTAATCTGAGTGCATAATTCCGCATATCGGTTCCCTATAAACTCGGCGGATATTATTTCATTCAACAGTTTCAGAATATCTTTATTTTCTGAATCTATTTTTCCCGTATCCATTTTTATAGATGAAAACTCAAATACGCCATCTTTAATCGGGATAAAGCGATTTTTCTGT
Source organism: uncultured Lachnospiraceae bacterium (assembly GCA_947631075.1). GTDB lineage: Bacteria > Bacillota > Clostridia > Lachnospirales > Lachnospiraceae > Eubacterium_F. The sequence goes on along the minus strand of CANRJU010000027.1, from coordinate 8,469 downwards.
TTTTTCAATTCTCCTTCTAAAAGCCGGATATTCTGCACTGCAAGATAATACTTTCCACTACTTTTATCAGCCATATCCTGGCTTGCCTTCTTTATGCTTCTTCTTGCTTCTGCCGCGTCGTAATAATCCGGATTTACCGCAACGCTTGCTATGCCATCCTTCTCTTTAATTTTCCCCAGCCAGCCTATATTCGCAATCGTATTGCCCCTTACGTCTGTCAGATCAATGTCTACATCTTCCTTAAGCAAAAGAAAGAACAGTTCCTTGTTATAATCCTTTTGATTCACGCATAATGTAATATGATTTTTTTCATTATGCGCTATTCCCAGCGCATACGGTATATTTAGCAGATCCAGTCTTTTTTTCAGCATATAAATAAAATTTTCCGTATCCCCTTTTAATAAGCCTTCACTATAGCGAGGCCCATATTCTATTGTAATTCTGTTTTCGCCTAACTCGTCTGCCTCACACTGTTTTTTCCCAAATTCACTGTCGTCCTGACGCGTCAGCCAATCGGACTGAATCTGCGTATAAACAGAAAAATCAACCTGCAATTCATCTTGTGCACTATCGTTAAGAAATAAATCCCGGATAACCGCCCTCGGATTTTCATTCCCGAAGCATTTCAGCGGAACCACTCCACGAAAACCATTTTTTTCTTCTTCCCAGATATAGGGATTCTCTCCTGCAAGCTTCTGTATCCTCTTTTCAATTTTCTCATAGGCGTCCTCCAGATCCTCAACCGACGCCCCCTCTTCCCGGACCACGAAAAAGGTTTCTGTCGCCTCAAACCGAAACAAGAGCTCCTCCCGGTAATTCATTCCCAGGCACGCTCCCACCGCTGCCAGCAAAAAAGAAAAAGCAAGCAAGGCTGTAATCCACTTTCTTTTCTTTTTCCTTCTCTCAAGTGAAATACTGCCGAGCGCCTCCATCAGCTCCCCCATATTGGCATAGCGTTTTTCAGCCTTGACGGCAAGCGCTTTTTTCAATATGGGCTCTAATTCCTTTGGCGCATCTACTCCCTGTTCCCTCAAAGTTTTATACTCATCAAATACAGAGCGCTGAAGGGAGTCAGGCGGACATTCTCCTGTCAGGCATTCATAGCAGACGGCCGCCAGCGCATATACATCCGACCAGGGGCCGACGTTGCCATGATTGGCATACTGCTCAATCGGCGTATAGCCCTGTTTTGTAAATGCCGCCGTGGTTGTTGTATTCTCTTTTTGCATGAAGTCCTTTGCCGTTCCAAAATCCAGCAGACACAGCGAGCCATTCTCAAGAACCATAATATTATTGGCGCTTATATCTCTATGGACCACTCCCCTGTTATTCATGCGCTCCAATACACACATCAGAGGGTTCATTTTTTCTATCATGGTTTCCCATTTCATCGGGCCTTGTTCCTGAATATACTGATTCAGGGGAATTCCCCGCAGATAATTCATAACAATATAGGCGGTTCCATTTTCTTCAAAACAATCTATAATTTTTACAACCGCGTCCTCATCACTAAATCCGCTTAATATTTTTGCTTCTTGAAGAAAGCGTTTTTTCGCCTTGTCAAAGGATTCTCGCGCCGCTGTGTAGGTAATCTGAATCTGATCCGATTGTTCGACGTCTCTGTGGATATATTCACGGCAGAAAAACTCCTTGATTGCTACTGTCATGTCAATCTTCTGATTGACTGCCTCATATGTGATTCCAAAACCGCCCTCACCGATTACGCGCTGGATACAATACCGGTTTTCCAGCATTGTCCCCGGTTTTAAAAAATGAGTATCTCTCAAATTCTGATCTTCCATTGGTTTTCTCCTCCGGCCCGTAAGTCATACCGTTCAAAAACATCCGCCATATCCGTTATTATATCAGCAGGGCATTCCCCTTTTGTTTTTCCGTGAGAATATTCTTTATGAAGAAATCCTTATAAGGACATCTGCTTTCGTATTTCCTTTGCGTTGCTCCCCGATCCTATGTAGACCTCATGGACAAAAAAGGCCTCTCCCCGTTTCAGATAATCATCCATCTCCTCCATCAAAAAGGAAACCGGATCGCTGCTTTTCATATATCCAAGGACGAATTTATCAAAGGGCTCCTTTTTCCGGAGCATGGAAAAACCACACTCATCTAAAATCACATTGAGCCGTTCTTCCGAAATCTTTATTTTATTGCGATCCGTCACCTCGGATCCCAAAAACAAAAGAAAACAGATCAAACTTGTCCGGTCAATGTCCAATTCGCCCCGCAGATATTTACGGATTGCCGTTTCCCCCTTCCGGCTTGTCTGCGTTTCTTCTTCGTTGTTCTGCAATATGCCGATATACTCCTGCACCAGCATCCGGTCTGTCATCTGTCTGCCGTCTGGTTTATTCTTAAAAACATTTTTTCTAAGATATGACGCTATTTTTTCTATCTGCTTCCCGTCCAGGGCATCCACATCATTTACGTTTTCCAGCATAAGTTCTACCCAGCTCAACGAAACATAACCAAAAAAATAATAATTAAATTCCTCAAATAACGCGGCCGGGGATATCACGCTGTCACGAAGAATATCCAACAAATCGTCCGGATTCGTCCTTCTTCGGCGCAGTCTTGATTCCGCTTTTAAGGGAAGCAGCTCCGCAAGCTGCTCCTGACTGGGAACGTTATCGCCTACTTCTTTTTTATATCTCTCAATTTTCTCCAGAAGATAATAGTAGAGATATTTGCAAAAATAATACCGGGTCTTTTCACGGACATCCGAAAAATTTTTGAGATTACTGATATAAAACCGAAAGAATTGTTCCCCGTCATCTCCCAATGAACAGAGCGATTGATCCAGCACCTGCGTGAGCTGTTTTGTGATTAGCTGTTCCCCGCTCAGCTGAGAATAATTGAGAACATAGCTCTCCAGCTCGCCAAAAGAAATCTGTTTCCCCTGAAAAAAATCAGTCTCCGACTGGAAATTCCAGTTCTTTCTCCAATACTCCCATGCCGATTCACACACCTGGGATATTTTCTTCCATTTATGATAAGAAAGCTGATTCGCGAAAGCATAAATCAGGGACGCCTCAAAGCTGCTGCGGGAATACAGCGGCTGACAGCCATTATTGATCAAGTTGTCATTCAGCTCCTCCAATGTCTGCGCCTTTAAAAACCCCAATGCTATCAGGCGGTATCTCTTGGGAAGCGATTGCTTTTCCGGGATATCGGGATCCAATGCTTTTTCAATAATATCTGCTCCCAGATAGGTATTCCACAGTTCATCTAACATTTTTTCATAAACAGGTAATTTTTTCTTTGATGTTTTGCGCATATGGGCACCCCCTGGTCGTTCTACAGTTATTATCTTCACACCTTCACAAACTTTTGGCCAGGGCTCTTAGGTTTTTCTGGCATAGTCAGTCGCAGTTTGCCGCTGCTGACAAGTGGATTTACAATCTTTGACATCACATGATTTTTCGATTTTCCAACAAATGCCGCAATTTCATCCCTTGTCCGTGGAATGGAGCAAAATTCTATCAGCGAATCAAAAATAGGTATTGATTCTGAAAACAAGCCATTTTTCATGACTACTCTAAATTCACCGTGAACTGCCGAAAAAATGGGCGCTGGCAGACCGGCTGCGGCAAATTCATTGCGTATAGTGGGGATGCCGGAATATCTGTTTTCTGTTATGTGTAAAAGTTCAAGTATATTAGCGAGAACCGCATTTCTTGTCTCGGGGCGCACCTTGCCCAGCGCGTCAATAGAGATTTTTCCATATAGTCCGCCACTATTGATAATTTCCATACGGTCACGGTACATCTCAATGCGAACAGGTACATTTTCCGTATGAATACTGTAGTCCCTATGCACCAGCGCGTTCAATATAGCCTCACGGACTGCCCGGATCGGATACTCGGGTTTATCCGCGCGTCGTCCATTTTCATCTATAATTGTTTTGGTACGGCTGTTCCTGCGGACAAATTCGACTGCATCTTCAAGCATATCGGGAATTGCGCCGGTAATACGCTTATTATCAATAAAGCGTTCGCCGTTATTGCCGGATGACACCAGCTCCGTCCCGGGGAGCGATACCGCGGTGATGCAGAGCTGAGGGAAATATGCCTGTGGATAATTGGAAAATGTCATTAACCCCGCAAGTGTAGGCGCGCCGTCACGAGTAATGCCCATAAGTTCCAAAATTTCATCTTCGGCGACATGATCCGCCAGATTCCCGCGGTCATTTTTTACTGCCTGCATATAATCTTCTAACCGCTTTTCGTTGATCATATGAAATCTGCCGTTCTCTACAACACGGGCATCATCACGGATTCTTTTGCGAAAAGCCTCATAACTGTAAATCTCGTATTCACTCATGGGCTCATCGGATTCTCCGACACGAACATACGATCCCCGGATACGGCCTACGCCCTTATAAAATACAGGCCGCTCTACTATATCAACTCCCGGTATTTCCGCGGACACCACTGCCTTTCCTTCCATCTCGCACACAGTAAACAGAGCACGAACCGGCGGCTCCATCTGTTTACACTGCTCCGTTACCTTTTTTTGAAGATCCTGGGCGTCATACACGCCTTTAATCGCATAGTTGTCTGTCTCGTCAATTCCAAAAATAATAATGCCGCCTTCATCTTGGTTGGAAAAAGAAGAAAGCGTATCAAATAATCTCGTGGGGCAGCCCTGCGCGGCCGCTTTTAACTCGATTGTCTGCGTTTCTGTTTTCATATTTCTAATATCTAAAACGATTTTTTTGAGTTCTTCTGATTGCATTGATACTTCCTCCTCGAAAATCTTAATGATATTTTATGATATTTCGAGGAGAAAGTCAAGAATTAACGATTTTAAACAAAAGATCAATTGTTTTAATGATAATATTAACGATTTTGGAATAAGATTAACGATTTTAACAGCAAGTTTAACGATTCCCGCAATTCCTCACACTCCAAGCGGTTACTCTACCTTCGGCTCATCTTCATCGGGCTCCCACCCGATAATCTCTACGCCTTTATCCACATACACATCTTCCAGATTTGTGTATTTGCTTAAATCGACCTTTTTCAGTTTATTTCCCCACAACTGTATGCTCTTTAGCGTCTTTTTATTGATATTTTTCACATCAAACTTTTTCAGCCCCGCGCGGCTATACCGGAAATACTCCAGCTTGTTGTTGGCGTTCAGTCGTATCGTCTTTATCTTCATCCCATCTATTCGCAGCCAGCTCAATTTGGCATTTTTGCTCAAATCCAGCGTGTTTAAATTTTTACAATCCCAGACATCTACGTTGGTGAGATTTTTGTTTTTTAAGGGCGCTATTTTAGTAAATTTCCTGCATTTTTCTACAAAGAGCTCTTTCAGCTTTTTATTGTGGGACAAGTCCGGGAACTTCAAATTTTTATAATTGAAAATAAATAATTTTTTTAGTCCCGTCAGCCTGCTCAAATCCAGCTCACGCATATTTAGGCAATACTTTTTTGTAGCCCCGCTCTCTAGAGTCAATGTTTTGATGCTCCGATTTTTCTTGCCGAACTGAATTTTTTCCACATCCGCATTGGTCAGCCTCAGATTCTTGAGATTGTTCAGCGTAGACACGTTCACCGTATCCAGCGCGGGCATCTCGCTCAGCCATACGTCTGAGAGAATTTTGCTTTTTCCGAACGATATGGATTTCATATTGGGAAAACAGTACAGTTCCAATTTCCGCAGATGAGAAAACTTCGCGCAGTCAAATTTCTTTACATCAATATTGTAGATGTGCAGGCTCTCCAAGTTTTTCATCTCGTACAGACAATCCATATTGCTGATTTTCGTCACATATTTTTCGTCATTCTCCGTCAGGCCATCGTTCAGATACAAGGAAAGGTCCGATAGGTTCTCAAACAGCTCCAGCCCCTTGCAGTCAAACGTGTACTCGTCCTCCGTGTAGTAATGAAGCTCCTTGGGCTCATCCTCATCTTCCTGATCATCAAGATCCAGGAACTTATCCAAGGTCATCTTAGTCACAGCCGCCGCCTCATCGGACTGCAGGACGCCGTCCTGGTTCGTGTCCACATATTTCAGCACATGCTCCCGAAAGAAATCATCGGGAAAGGCTTCGGCGTCAATCGCCACATCCCCGCTCTCAGCGGCAGACACGGCAGGCGCCGCGGATATCCCCAGACAAAACATACAGATTCCCATTAACAACATTCTTTTCATGGCAAATCCCTCCTTTTTATAGTGTAGCATGAAAGTTCTTCTAACCATAAAACGAATGAGGAGCTGAAAATGTTGCAAAAAATTATTATTTTTAAAAAATTTTTCAAAAGTCCCTCAAAAGCAGCTCGCCATTCTGCTTACGGCATAGTTTCTCCATCAAATACAGAACGCGGCATACAGCGGAACGGTCTTTTTTCCATCTGAAAATCCAAAATTTTTCGCGGACAGCTTAATGGCGTATTCCGGTTTGTACATATCCATATACACCTTCAGGCTTTTTGCCTTTGTATTATCCGCGGCCTTGACCTCAACCGGAATCAGCCGCCCCTCGCGCTGAATGACAAAATCCACCTCCGCCCCGCGGGCGGACTCCCAGTAATAGGTTCGATAGCCGTTTATGGAGAGCTGGACATTCACATAATTTTCCGTGAGTCCCCCCTTGAAATCATTGAGTTCCTCTGACATGTAAAGAACGTCGCCGGGCACTAAGTCCTTTTTGGCGCAGAGCAGCCCCAGATCGGAGACATATATTTTAAATGCGTCGATATCGCGATAGTTCTCCAGCGGTTTTTTAATCTGCTCTACCCGAAACACCCGTGACACGATTCCCGACAGGCAGAGCCATTCGATGGCGTTTTCAAATTCCGAGGCGCGTCCGCCCTTTTTGAGCAGCTTATATTGAAAACGGGTATTTTTTTTGGAGAGCTGCACGGTAATTCCATCATACGCAAGCCGCGTTTTCTTGATCTCATTGGCGCTGTTATATTTGCTCATATCATTCATATAGCTGGCAAGGATGGTATCCTGCGTGTGACGCACAAGAATATAATCCTTAGTTTCGGCAAACTGCCGCACGCACTCCGGCATGCCGCCCACGACCAGATACTGGCGGTACAGCTCCATCGCCGCGCTGTGCAGCGCCGCGGGCAGAGGCGTGTCGGTCTGAAAGCTACTCTTAATCTGCCCCACCAGATCGTCCTCTCCCAGAGCCAGCAAAAATTCTTCCATATCCATAGGATAGAGCGTTTTCATATCCACCTTGCCCACGGGAAATGAAAATTTCGTTCTGCTCACGGCGACGCCGAGCAGACTGCCGGCCACAATGATATGATAGTCCGGCGCCTCCTCGCAGAAATATTTCAGAGCTGTAAGCGCCCGCTCGCACAGCTGCACCTCGTCCAGCACGATCAATGTCTTTTCCCGAACGATCGTCTGCCCGGCTATATGCGACAGCACCGGAATCAGATAAGAGGGACTGATATTCTCCTCAAAGGTGCTGTTCAATCCGGGATTTGTCTCAAAATTGAAATAGGCTACATTTTCATAATGTTCCCTGCCAAATTCCAGAATAGAATAAGTTTTGCCCACCTGCCTCGCTCCTTGCAGGATCAGAGGCTTGCGGTGGGCACTTTCTTTCCATTCTTCCAAAAAACGTGTGACTTTCCGAACCATAGGCGCTCCTCGCAATCTGTTTTGCCTATATTATATCGAATATTCGTGTAAAAATCAATGGAATTTTCTTCTGTTTTTACACTAAAACGCACGATTGTTTGTAAGATATTGCTTTTTCATCGACAGATAACATTTGTCAGCCGGCATCGGCATGTAACAATATCATCTGACCATTTCCTTAACAATTTCCAAAATACCCGCATCCCGGCAGTCCTTCTCAAAGTATTCCATAAAATGCTCTCCGGAGAGCGCGCCTGCCACAAGCTCCCTGTCCAGCTCCTTCAATATCGTGGCAAAATCTCTATATGTGACCGCTTTCACCTCATCGAGTATCTTCTTATTCCTTTTTTCCGGCACGGCCCGCTCTCTGGGATAGCCCTGTCCGCTCTCCTCACAGAACAATTTCTCAAAAATATACTCCAGATTGAGGTCTCCGCCCCAGCCGAAGCCCTTAGCAAAGGGAATCGCAATCGCGTTCCCATCGTTAATCTGGGCAAATGTATAGGCGTCCAGCGCATCTTCCACATGACCGCAGATCACGCCCGGAAATGAATTGCAGGCGAGCATGGCGCCCTCCCCCGTTCCGCAGCCGGTGATTACATAGTCCGCCGCCCCGGAATTGAGCAGGACAGCCGCCAGTATTCCCACCTGTACATAGGTGAGCTGGCATGTGTCCTCCGCCGTGTACATTCCATAATTTTTTACCTCAAAGCCCATCGGCTCCACCACATTTTTTAAAGCCCTTTCAATTACCTCATTTTTTGCCGCCTGGCTATTTTCATTTATCAACGCAATCTTCATTTTCATATCCTCCATTCACAAAAAATATTTTTACATTCA
>CANRJU010000026.1 GCA_947631075.1 uncultured Lachnospiraceae bacterium | reverse complement strand
TAGCCAAGGCAGAATAAGGTGAACTATAAGACCATAGAGGTCATATAGCTTTCACACAAACTGATGATGCCTCTTTTTTCTATACAATTTTTCAATGTAGAATTTCGCAAGGCAGAACCTCAAAATTACCGATTGTTGCAGGTGGCGGATTTCATTTGTTCTATGGAATTACTAAAAATAAAGCAAGCAGAGAAACGATTAAGCAAGTCGGAAAAACAATTCTTTTATAAACCGCAAGAATTGAAAAAAACTTTTATTAAAAGTATAGAAAAGAAAAAATTGTAAGGATAAATACTCTACATCTTTTTGAAAAGGGAAATAAAAATACTCATTCACTTAGAAAGGAAGATATGCTATGAGCTTTACAAATGCAGACATCCTGCAAATTGCCATGCAGCAGTCCGCGATAGACGCAAACTGCGACGCAGGAGATTTTCTAAAGGCGGAAAGCGTCGTCGTTCCATCTGTGGTCAATCCCCGCGCGCGGAAATATCTGTCGCTGCCGCTCGACTGTCATTTGATTTCTTATGGGAACAACATCGTTGCATCTGTAAATGAAAAATATCGCGCCCTCGTGACCGCCTACATCAATCGTTTTCCCGTGGAGCATTGTTTTGAAACGCCGAATATGCACATTTTAAACGATGAATTGCAAAAAGAGGATAAGAGGATCTGCTTTATGGCGGAATATTTTTTGCCGGATATTCATGAGTTAAAGCGTCTGGAGCATCCATACACGACGAAACTGCTGCAGGCGGAAGATTTTCAAACGCTTTACACGCCCGAATGGAGTAATGCGCTGTGCGACAAGCGCCCGGAACTGGATATTTTGGGCGTCGGCGCTTACGATGGTGATAAGCTGGTCGGACTTGCCGCCTGCTCTGCTGACTGCGAGAGCATGTGGCAGATCGGCGTGGACGTGCTGCCCGCCTACCGGCGACAGGGTGTTGCCTCCGCGCTCACAAGCCGCTTGGCATTTGAGATTCTGGAGCGGGGGAAGGTTCCGTTTTACTGTGCCGCGTGGTCAAATATCAAATCTGTGCGCAACGCCATTCGAAGCGGGTTCCGCCCTGCATGGGTGGAAATGACGGCAAAGGACGCCTCTTTTGTCGAGGAAATGAATTTTTAAGGGAAGAAAATGGATTATGGCTATTTCAAAAATAAAGGTATAGCTGACTTAAAAAAGGCATTACAGCGGTAAACTTTTGTCTGGTTCGGAATGAATTGTGAAAAGAAAGAAGTGATATAATATTGAAAAGATTTTTATTTATAAATGATAATTTGAAAAAGCTATAATATTTATTGACATTGGAATACAGTAGGATTATAATTATACTCGTAAGATAGTAAATCGTAAGGTAGTAAATGGTGACTGTTATGTTTTATTGCAGAAAAGAAGAACTTCGCAAATTAAATAAACGATACGACGGGGGGAGCTTTGAGTGCATCGTTATATATGGAAGGCGGCGCGTAGGCAAGACTGCGATTATCAATGAGTTTTGCAAGGGAAAACCTACGATATTTTTTTCGGCGCTTTTAGAGGGGACGGCGATGGACAATTTGAAGGCTCTTTCCCGCGCGATTTATGCCTATAAGGAGCCGGAGGCCGCGGAGGCGCCGGAGTACGGCTCATTTGACAGCGCACTGGATGAGATTACCCGTTTATCCCAAAATGAGAGGATTATATTTGTTATTGACGAATATCCTTATCTGGCTAAGTCATATCCGTCAATCTCATCCCGGCTGCAGCATTTGATCGACCATGTATGGGCGGACAGCAGATTATATCTGATTTTATGCGGTTCATCTATGAGCTTTATGGAAAATCAGGTGCTGGGGTATCAAAGCCCTCTCTATGGGAGAAGGACCGGGCAGTTTAAAATCGAGCCCCTTACTTACAGGGAGACGGCGGTGTTTAATCCGGAGTTGGATCCTACGACAAATTCATTCATTTACGGCGTGACAGGGGGGATTCCCCATTATATCAATAAACTGAATGTTCAGGGGGATTTTGACCGCGCCCTGTTGGAAAATTTTTTTGACCGCTCTTCCTACTTGTTCGAAGAGCCCGCGAATCTGCTGAAACAGGAGCTTAGAGAACCGGCCGTGTATAATTCTGTAATTACAGCAATAGCCGAGGGCTCCTCACGCCTGAATGAAATCTGCACCAAAACCGGAATTGACAGCGGACCGTGCGCTAAGTATTTAGGAGTGCTCATAAATCTTGGCATTGTAAAAAAAGAAACGCCTGTCACGGAAAAGCCGGGGAAAAAAACGATATATAGCATAGCGGATCCATTTTTTCGATTCTGGTACCGCTTTGTGCCTAAAAATATGACGTCGATTGCGTCGGGCCGAATGGAGAAAATTTATGACAAGGCGGTGCGGGCGCGGCTTCATGATTATATGGGACTTATTTTTGAAAAAATGTGCCGGGAGTATTTGCTCTATTACGCGGAGGAGATGGATTTCCAGCTGGCAGATATCGGACAGTGGTGGGGAACGGATCCGGCGGAGAAAAAGCAGGTTCAGATTGATTTGGCAGGCAGCACGGACAGAGATGGCGAGTACCTGATCGGCTCCTGCAAATTCAGAAATGAGGCCGTCGGCTTAGATGAACTGGAATTGCTGAAAAAATATGCCGCTGTGTTTGGAAAAGGCAAAACCTATCATTATTACATTTTTTCCAAGGGCGGTTTTACGGAAGGGCTGAGAGCGGCGGCCGATGACGGAAAGGTGAAGCTGATTGCCTTGTCCGATATGTATTGATATTGGCGCAGGTCAGATGGGAGAAAAATATGAATGAAATAATAGAAAAAACGCTTTCTGATATAAAAGCAGACTGCCATGTCCAGAAAATGAAGGATTTTCAGCAGCACGGCTGTGTTTCTACCTATGAGCACTGCGAAAGCGTGGTGGAATTGAGCTATAAAATAAACAGGGCCCTGCACTTAAACTCTGACATGGACACATTGTTAAAGGGAGCGCTGCTCCATGATTTTTACCTGTATGACTGGCATGAGGAGGACGACGGCAGCCATCAGCTCCACGGCTTTATACACGCGGAGAGGGCATGCCTCAATGCAAAACGCTATTTTGGTGTCAACGAGAAGATACAGCATGTCATATGGTGCCATATGTGGCCGCTGAATATACGGCGGATTCCGAAGTCAAGAGAGGCGTGGATCGTGTGTGTGGCGGATAAATATGTATCGGTTTATGAGACTCTTTTCAAACGATAAATCTGGTGTTGCAGACAGGTAGAACAGTATATTGCCAAATAGAATGAGAACTTGGAATATTAGGGGATTTCCGCGGTGATGTTGACTTTGGCATATGGATTATCTTGATGAAGTTATTGCAGAGGTGTAGCATATGGCAGATAGCAAAAGATTTTTATTTGTATTGCTCTGCGGGGCAATGTTAATCGGATGTGGCAATACGGTTGATTCGGGATTGCCGCCTGAAAACGATACAATAACAGAAACAGACTTTGACTTGAATAAATATATGAATAAGACATGGATAATGGATGAGGAAAATTCTGGAAAATCTTATTCAAATTATTTATCATTTGTCATAAATAAAAATGAAAATGGAATGCTTCAGGGGAAATTTAGTATTTGTGAAATACTGGAAAATAATTCGGAATTATATACCGATACAAATTCAGTAGGGACTTTAGCCGGATCCGTTCAAAATGGGGTTCTTGATTGTCAGCTTGAATGGGAAGAAGAAGGTTTTAGCGGAAATTTGCAATTAAAAAATAGAAGTGATGATAAGATAGAGGCCGTTTTAAATGTGGATAAAAAGAATGGCGATGACATGCCAGAGAGCGGAACATATTTATTCAGGCCATACAAATTAAAAGATAGCGAGGAAAAAAGGTATTCATATGCGGATACAGTCGATACGATCGAGCTGGATGGCTGGGGAGCGGTTAAGTTTATATCAAGGGTGCGGTCAGGAGGCAAGCACAATATTTTAGAAATATATTTGACAAGCATGGAAAATGATATTTTATATAATTTTACTTATTTAGGAAATTATCCTCATAATGTCTGTGTAAAAGAATATTCTTTTGAGGACTTGGACAATGATGGACTAAAGGACTTGATATTGATACTAACTGGCAATGAAGAAGGAGAGGGCGAAAGCATGGCAAGAGTCTATTATCAAAAAAATAATGGCGGTTTTAAGAATGATAAAAAGTTATTTGTGGCGTTGAATGGCGGAAAACATTCGTATAACCAAAGTGTAAAGAGTGTTGTGGAATATATTAGAACGAAGTGAGGTGTATTTATTTGGCTCATATGCAAGAGGTGATTATAATGAAAATAGCGATATAGATTTAAGAATTGAAAAAGGAGACTTAAAGGGGATTTTCGTGGTTTAATTCAATCATTGCAGGTTCTGATATTATAAATTCTACACTAATAGCTATAAAACCAAATAGCTCTTTATTTTACAGAAGTTTTTATAAAATAAATTAAACAGCATGCAGATGAATTATATTAGAAGTTTATTGAACACATTTGAAATCTGTGATACGATGTAAAGGTGTTTACGGAAGAGCCCAGAGAATGTATGTCAAGCGGGGATACATTCCGGATGGGAGCGGCGTCTGGTATAAAGATCAGATCTGTGAGCCGTATTGTGATTGCTGTAATGACGGGAGCATTTCAAGATGATATAGGGAATTTTGGTTATGGAGAGAGGCGAGAAAAGAATGGAATTCAGAAAAGTATTTGATACGATACCAGAACAATTTGATCGATATAGACCAAGATATAGTGCAGAGTTATTTGCCGATTTGATTGTGTATGCTAAGATTGACTCCGAGAAAACTGTTCTGGAACTTGGGCCGGGAACAGGTCAGGCGACCGATCCGATACTGGTCACAGGATGTGACTACCATGCGATTGAGCTTGGCGGGAATCTGACGGAAAAGATGAAACAAAAATATGGCGCATGTCCTAATTTCCATATTGTAAATGACGACTTTATTACGCATGATTTCGGCAGTCAGAAATTTGATATAATCTATTCTGCGGCAACGATTCAATGGATTCCGGAGGAAATTGCATTTTCTAAGACATTTGATTTGCTGAAGCCGGGCGGGACGCTGGCGATGATGCTGACGAAAGCGGATTATAAAACGCCGAATGTGGAGCTGTACAATAAAATCCAGCAGGTTTACTCCGAATATTTCAAACCGGAGATTCCATATGAGCACGGCTCGTTTCAATATGAAAATGCCGTCCATTATGGATATGTGATGTTTGAACGACGTGAGTATCACGGGAGACGTGAATTTACCGCAGACGAATATGTGGCGTTTTCAGGTACGCATTGTGACCATATTGTCATTCCGGAACCTTATCGGAGCAAGTTCTTCGCCGGGCTAAGAGACGCTGTTTTAGAAGCTGGGAATAAAATTGTATTTTCCGACACTTTTATTTTGTTTTTAGCGAGAAAACCGGATGGTCATTGCATTAAATAAAAAAGAAATGGCAAAATCAGGGCATAGACAGGTTTTAACGTCTGCACAGTCTAATGAACAGGCGCAGTTTTTTTATCGAAAAATCGGTTATACCGAATGCGGAATGGTTTATTTTTGAACGGAAAATGGTATGCCGATTATGTCAGAATCAGAATGAAGGCGGTCCGTTTGACCGAGGGAGGTACAGAATGATTCGATATGCGGATATTCAGGATTTTGCTGTTTTAAAGGAACACGACAAGCATATTTCTGAATCTGAATTGAGAAATGTCATCTCTGCCAAGCGAGTCCTCGTCATGAATCAGGGGGATAACTTTATCGGGTGGTTGAGGTTTGGATTGTTTTGGGACAATATTCCGTTTATGAATATGCTGTATATTTTGGAAGATTACAGAGGAAAAGGATGCGGAACAGAGCTCGTTTCATTTTGGGAAAAAGAAATGGCAAAAGCGGGGCATAGACAGGCTTTAACATCTACACAGTCTAATGAACAGGCGCAGTTTTTTTATCGAAAAATCGGTTATACCGAATGTGGCGCGCTTTTGCTGCCGAGAGAGCCATTGGAGATGTTTTTTATTAAGGATTTAATATGTCCAGATTGGCTTTGGCAAAGATGAGGACTGTTGGGTGTTTAAGTATTTATGGAGGGTATGAATATGAAATATGCAATAGAATTATATTTTGATGAAAAAACTGAAAAACGGCTTTTGGATATGGCACAAAAAGTTGCAGACGAAAAAATAAGTACAAGGTTTTTAGAATATAAAACAAGACCACATATTACTTTAGCTTGTTTTAATAATGTTGATGAAGAAATTTGTATCGAAAAGCTGAAAAATTTGCAGGAAGTCATCAAATAATGCCTGCCTATATTGGCTCGATAGGAATGTTCACAGATACAAAAACAATATTACGTTTCCGGTAGAAGAAGTATTCAGCGTAAATTTAAGTTGATAATGAGGTTTATTCTTTCCTGATGCAAACTCAAATTATGCTTGAAAAGGAGCATAATTATGGTATAATATAGCCATATCAAAGAGGAGGTATGGAAAATGCCACAGATTATTCCTATTAAAGATTTAAAAAACACATCAGAGATTTCTGAAAAATGCCATAAATCGAATGAGCCTATTTATATCACAAAAAATGGATATGGCGATATGGTTATTATGAGCATGGAAATTTATGAAAATACCATGCGCATGCTTTCTATATACAGAGATATTGAAATATCCGAGCAACAGGCGGAAAATAATCAGGTCATAGATGCCAGATCGGCTTTGGCAAAGATGAGGACAAAGTATGACTTATAAATTGAAAATTACAGAGCATGCAGATGAATTGTTGGATTCTGCTTTGCGTTATTTGGTCTATCAACTGAAAAATGAACAAGCAGCTATACATTTACTAGATGAAGTGGAGAAAATATATAATCGGTTAGAAGAAAATCCGATGCAGTTTCCGCTTAGTCAAGATGTTTATTTGGCAAGCAGGGGATATCATGAAGCTATTGTCGGATCGATGAATTATACGATATTGTTTCGCGTTGAAAAAAATGTAGTGATGGTTGCGGGTTTATTTCATCAGTTAGAAAATTATTGGGGAGATTCTAAAAAATTCTAAAAAATTCTAAACTAAAGGTTATCGGTACCTCTATTATACTAGAAATTTATTGAAGGCCTTTGAAGTCTGTGATACGATGTAAAATAATTGATAAAGGAGAGGTTTGCGGCACGGGGAAGGATAATCTGCTGGAGGCAGGGGAGATATGAGCATGGTCTATTATGATAAAAATGGAATTGTGATTCGAGATTTGCAGCCGAGCGATGCCCAAATCATTACAGATGAAGAAATCGCGCAGGGCTGGCAGACGACAATCGATAAATATGAAATGAGGCTGCGGCACCAGGCCGATGGCAAATCGATTGCACTTGTTGCCGAATGGAATGGTAACATTGCCGGATATATTAACGTTTATCCTGATTCTAAGTGGGGCGCGTATGCAAATCGGGGCTATGCGGAGATTGTTGACTTCGGCGTTCTGGAGAAATACAGGCGCAGAGGAATTGGTAGCAAGCTCATGGATCTTGCGGAACAGATTGGATTCTCTTATTCGGATGTGATATACCTCGGAGTAGGACTGCACAGCGGATACGGAAGCGCCCAGAGAATGTATGTCAAGCGGGGATACATTCCGGACGGGAGTGGCGTCTGGTACAAAGATCAGATCTGTGAGCCGTATCGTGATTGCTGTAATGACGACGATCTTGTATTGTATTTATCAAAACATATAAAGGAGGCAACGTAAATGAAATTTCCGGTTGAGGATGCGCACAATCTGACTACGATAATGTTTGAGGATGAGGACTTTACCTCTCTGAAACCTGAACTTAATCTTGAATTTCAGGATACAGAATGGCCCTTTGAATATACAGATCATGACAGAAAAATTGTGCGGGCGATTGTTTTTGACGAGGATGGTTATTACTATTTTGTAAGGGCTGTTCGAGATGACGATTTTGGAAAAGCGACTCTGATTGAAACGGCGGGAGGCGGCGTGGAAAGCGGGGAAGAATTGACCGTTGCCATTAAAAGGGAACTCCGGGAAGAACTGGGAGCAGAGGTCGATATCATATGCAAAATCGGGGTTGTCAGCGACTACTATAATTTCATTCACAGGCACAACATAAATAATTATTATTTATGCAGGGTTTCTTCATTCGGCGAAAAGAATTTGACGAAAGACGAAGTTGAGCGTTTTCATCTGTCAACGCTGAAACTGTCCTATGAGGATGCAGTGAAAGAATATGAAAAATGCTCGATGACAAAGCTCGGAAGGCTTGTTGCAAATAGAGAATTGCCGATCCTTCGCAGAGCGAAAGAGATTATAGATGAGATCGGACTAAGAGAATAAGTAAGTCCGTGCAATAATGCCGTAATATAAAATAGTATTCTAATCAATATAATTCAAAAAATTTTCCATAGAAAATTTTCGAATAGTATTGATTTTTCCAATAAAATAGCATATACTAAAAATACAGATAGAGATATCTGTATAGCGGTTAGGTTGTCCAGTTAAAACAATCGTTTAAAAGCGGTTAGACCGTCCAATTAAAACGGTCGTTTAAAAGCGGTTAGATTGTCCAGTAAAACAATCATTTAATTGCAGTGGGTGGTCTTCCACCCACTCTTTTTTACTTTACGGAGGTTTTATGAATTGGTATGTTGTGAATAAAAAATATATTGACTATTTGAGTCAGTTTGATTCCCGTGTGGGATATGTTGAATATGGTGAAAGACTGAAATTGCATGTAGGTATTCTTTTGACAGTCAACAGTTACCATTATTATGTTCCTATCTCATCAGCCAAGTCAAAGCATCAACGCATGTCTAACAGTCTTGATTTTCAAAAATTACAGGATGCTGCCACTGGATACTTATATGCCGTACTAAATTTAAACAATATGATTCCTGTTCCGGATTCATGTATCACACAGCTAAAATATAACAAGATTGAGGAATTTCGCTCTTTTGCCAATGAAAAAGAAAAAACTGACTATATCTATTTGCTCCAAAAAGAAAAGGCTATTATAGACAATCTGCAAACCATTATACAACGCAAAGCTGAAAAATTGTATGCGAAATGCCTTCGTTTTCCAGATTCTTCCCTTGCGTCAAGATGCTGTAATTTCAAATTGCTGGAAGAAAAAAGCAATACATATGCAGGCGGTCCTTTTTCGTAAAAACATTTCGCATAATAAAAAGGGGTATTTCACATAATCTGCCCTGATTCCGGGGAAAATCAGCCGATATATAAATATAGGGAAACATACGGGACAAGAACGAACCAACAGGAAGGTGGCGGATTTGATAAGAATAGCAATCTGCGATGATGAGAGGGCCATCCGGGAGCAGCTCGCGGAGCTGGTGAAAAAGCAGGGAGCGAACTGCCAGGTGGAGCTGTTTGCCACCGGGGACGAGTTGCTGGCGGCCGCAGCGCCTATGACTGTTGCGGGAGAAAAATTGCTGGCGGCTGCGGATGTCGCCGGCGAAGAACCCCTTGCAGTCGCAGCGTCTGCGGGCGCTGGCAATAGACATTTTGACATCATATTCCTGGACATTCAGATGGAGGGCCGGGACGGCATGGAGACCGCTCGTGCCCTGCGCGGGGCTGACGAGCAGGCAGTCCTTATTTTTGTGACCGCGATTAAAGAATATGTATTCCAGGCCTTTGATGTGGGGGCGTTTCACTACCTTATAAAGCCGGTGTCGGAGCAGAAGTTTGCGGAGGTTTTCGCGAGGGCACGGCGGGAGGCTGAAAAAAGGCAGAAGGAGGAGGAGCCCGTCCTCTTTATCAAGGGGAGAAAGCGCAGCGTTACGCTGCGGCAGAAGGACATTCGCTACATTGAGAGCCAGTCCAACAAAGTGGTGATTCACACGGAGCGGGACGAGATCGAGGCGTGGCAGTCCATACAAAAGCTGGAGGGAAAGCTGGGGAGCAGCTTTTACCGCTGCCACCGGGGATATCTTGTCAATATGGCGCACATCACGGAGTACAGCGGCAGCATGATTGAGCTGGACAACGGCGGGCAGGCGTATTTATCAAAGGAAAAATATCCGGGATTTGTGAAGGCCTACATGCGCTACTTAGAGGGCGGAGGTGCGGAAAATGTCTGAAATGATCCATTTTTTTATGGAAATATGTTATGCCATATTCGGCGGTTTCTGCCTGCAATATTTTCTGGGAAGTTTTCTGGAACACAGAAATTTCATGGAGTACAGAAATTTTCTAGAGCGCAGAAAATTTCTGGAACACAGGGAGATTACAGGAGACAAAAAATTCAGTGGGTTAAAGCCACGAGAAACCGCCCTTTTCGCAGCAGCCTCCTACGCGGCGTGCACCCTGCTATTAAGCCGGTTTTTACCGTATGGATATGCGGATATCCGGGTGTTAGCGAGGCAGGCGGCGCTGCTTGGCGTGACGGCTCTGCTCGCGGCGATTTTTTACAGGGCGGGACGGGCGGTCACGGGATATCTGGTAATTACCTTTGCGGCGGTCGGCTCGATCAGCTTTTTCATCGCATACAGCGTCCTGCTAGTCAGCGGCGGGCTGTACGACGTGTGGATGTGGTGCATGGAGAGGAATTTTCTGGTCAATGGCGGCAACGCGCCTATATTCATTCGCGCAACGGCCATCGGACAGCAGATTTTGATGTTTATTGTTTATTCTGTCTTATATTTTCTGTCGCTCCGGAAAATTGTAAATAGCTTTCGGGAAAAGGAATATCCCGCGAGCAAGACAGAGCTCTCCTTTTTGCTGGCGCCGAGCCTGGCGGGACTGCTTGTCTGCGTGCTGCTGCGGATGCTGGTTGTGACGGTGGAGGAAGTCAGGCCAGAGCTTCTCTACGACCGGCATCCGTTGCTGGTTGCCATTATTCCAGTAATTTTGATTTTGTGCCTGCTGTCGATTCTGTACAGCATAAAGCTGTTTCAGGACATGGTCGCTTTGAACCGGGAGCGAAACAGCCGCGCCGTCCTAGAGCGGCAGATTGGCGGCATACAGGCGCAGATGGCGGAGATGGAGCACATTCACTCCGGCATACGGAGCATGAAACACGATATGAAAAATACCCTCGCCGTCATTATGCGGCTGGCAAGGCAGGGCGGGGAAAATGCCGAGCTGCGGGAGTATTTATCGCAGCTAAATCACAATTTCGACAGGCTGGAGCTGCGTTATGGGACGGGCAACGAGGTGGTGGACACGCTCTTAAATATGAAAAGCCACGAGCTTGAAAAATCCGTGCCGGAGGTGAAGCTGTGCGCGGACGAATTGCTTTTTACAGAAAATATCGTGATCGGGAGCTACGACATCGGCGTGATTGTCGGGAACGCCCTGGACAACGCGGCGGAGGCGTGTGAAAAAATACAGGGGGAGGACAGGGAGCGTTTCATCCGCCTGTCCTCATTTTCAAGGGGAAAGATGTTCTTTATCAAGGTAGAAAACAGCTTTGACGGGAAATTGGCGTGGAAAAAGGGAATGGAATTTCCGGCGAGCACCAAGCCGGACAAGAAGGCCCACGGGATCGGGCTCGCCAACATCCAGAGCACCGCGGAGAAATATCACGGCGGGGTGGACTGGCAGGTCAAAAGCGGAAAATTTGTCCTGACTGTCATGCTGAAAAATGAGAGGAAAAATTTGTCCTGACTGTTATGCTAAAAAACGAGAGGGAAAATGAGCGGCAGCATCCGGCCTTTCCTCTGCGTTTGTGGCGTAAAGCGACACAAAATTGTGCCAGACAACAATTGAAAAATGGAAGAAAATCTGTTATAATCAATTTGTATAAAAAAAATCTCCCGGCAGCCAGAAGGGAGTATATATGACAAAAGAGCAGTTTATCGAAGAAGTGAGCGGCCATTTGCAGTCGCTGATGGGGGACAGGAAGCTGGATGTTTCCTGGGAGGTCATCACCAAGAACAACAACATCCCCAAGTATGGCATTGTAGTGAAAAATTTTAACCGTTACGTCTCGCCCATGATCTATATGGACGGCTACTATCAGGATTATTTGCGCAAAAAGGTCACGATTGACGACGTCAGCATCCAGATTGCCGATACGCTCCGCAGACTGAAGGAGAATCCGGACCGGTACCAGCGGTTTTCCATGTCCTGGGAGGAGTGTCGGGAGAAGATTATTTTTCGCCTTGTTTCCGCGGACAAAAACAAGTTTATGCTGGAGGGCATCCCGTTTTTTCCCTTTCTGGATCTGGCCGTCACTTTTGCGGTCATGGTAAATTTTACATCCAAGGGCTTAGAGACGCTGACCGTCACCAATGAGCTGATGAAAAGGTGGAATATCACAAAGACGGAGCTGTACCGCCGCGCCGAGGCGAACACGCCGTCGCTCCTCCCGATCAAGTTCCAGTCCATGACCCGGATGATTCTGGAGTATGTGGGCGTGGACGTCTGCGGCCCGGATGGGGACTCGGACTGTCCGCTGATCATTGCCTCCAATGAGGCGGGGGTCTACGGCGCCTCGGTCATTCTCTATCCGGACGAGATCAAGAAGTTAGCCGACCGAATGAGGGAGAATTTGTACATTCTTCCCAGCAGCATCCATGAACTGGTGATTATTCCGGAAAAACAGAAGATGTCCATCGACGATCTGTCCAATATGGTCAGCCAGATCAATAAGGACCACGTCTGCCCGGAGGAGGTACTGTCTGACCAGGCTTATTTTTACGACAGGGCCAGCGACAAATTCATATATTGACCGGTTTTTTTGTGATTTGTTCCGAAAATTTTTGAAAAATCTTTGGATTTTTTCTTTACAAATTGTTTGTATATGTTATAATATACAAGCAATGCATCTGTGGCTCAGTGGATAGAGTAGTGGCTTCCGAAGCCATTGGTCGGGGGTTCGAATCCCTCCAGATGCATTTTTTTCTTATCAGAGAAAGACCACCCTGCGCGGGCGGAGCACGCCCCGCCATGTAGGGCGTGGATGGGCGCGGTTTTGGCCGCCCATTTTTATTGGCGTGGCAAAGACTGACAGGACCGGGAGATGAGAGGCTTGGAGTATTGCGATTATATGATCCGCGGGATGGCGGCTTCCGGCCAGATCCGGTATTTTGCCATCACCTCGCGCGATCTGGTGGAGGAGGCCAGAAGGCGGCATCAGACCAGTCCGGTGATGACGGCGGCGCTGGGGCGGCTTCTCTCCGGGGGAGCCATGATGGGCGCTATGATGAAGGGAGAGAAGGATCTTCTGACGCTCCAGATACACGGCAGCGGTCCGGCGGGCGGCCTGACCGTGACGGCGGACGCGCGAGGACATGTGAAGGGATACCCGGTGAATCCGGTAGTCAGCCTGCCGGCCAGTCCGGCCGGGAAGCTCGATGTGGGAAGGGCTATCGGCTCAGGCGTTCTGACGGTGATTAAGGACATCGGGATGAAGGAGCCATACTCCGGCCAGGTGCAGCTCGTGTCCGGGGAGATTGCGGAGGATCTGACCTATTATTTTGCCGTCTCTGAGCAGACGCCCTCGTCGGTCGCGCTGGGCGTCCTCATGAATAAGAACAACACCGTCGCCCAGGCGGGCGGATATATGATACAGCTCATGCCGGGGACCGGCGAGGATGTGATCGCCGGGCTGGAAGAACGATTATCCCGGACGGAGCCGGTCACCACGATGCTGTCGAAGGGACACACGCCGGAGTCCATGATGGAGGAGATTCTGGCGGATTTTGACGTGGAGGCGGCGCGGGAGAGGATTCCTGCTTCTTTTTCCTGCAACTGTTCCAAGGAGCGGATGGAAAAGGCGTTAGTCAGCCTGGGGGCGTCCGAGCTGGACCAGATTATCGCGGACGGGAAGCCTATAGAGATGAACTGCCATTTCTGTAATTCCCACTATTCCTTTTCGCTGGATGAGCTCCGCCGCACGAGAGAGGGACTTTCCTCATAAGAAGCTGGATATTGATTGACAAATAGGATAAAAGAAAGTTGGTTTTTCCATGAAATTACGATACAAAAAGCTGGTTATTATTATTTCAGTGGCCACTCTGGCGCTGGCGTTTTTTATACTCACGCTGATTCCGACGGGAGGCACGGAGCCCCACAGCGCGGAGAACGCGGAGCTTATGCTGAATGAAAAAGAGGAGATCAACACGCTGATTGCTTCCTACTATGAGGCGAAGAAGAATGTGGACTTCGACACGCTGGGCACGCTGGTCAGCGATCCGAACCAGATTCCCAAGGAGAAGTTCATCACATTTGCCACCTATGTGGAGGATTACCAGAATATCAACTGCTATGTCATTGAAAATGAAGGCGTTGACGCTTACCGCGTCTATGTCCGCTACGATATGAAGCTGAAAAATATTCAGACGCTGGTTCCCTGTCTGGCGGCCTTTTATGTCACGGTGGCCTCGGATGGTAGATATGTGGTCTATTTCAGCGCCTTTGACGAAGAACAGGAGGATTTTATCGCCTCGGCGGACCGGAATCAGGAAATCATCGATCTGAAAAAGGAAGTCGCGGACAAGCTGCAGGAGGCCATCGACAGCGACGAGTCGTTTAAGCAGTTTTACCAGAAAATGGATACGGAGATCCAGTCGGCGTCCGGCACGGCAGTCACCGATTGATTTTCCGGGAAAAATTTTGCAGTAAATAATTATTAAAATAAAAATTACCAAAGTCAAAATTAGGGGAGAGATATATCATTTTTTTGAACAAAAAATTTTTCAGAAAAAAAATTTTTTCAGAAAAAAAAATAAGATTATAAGAGGTACGGTTCTCACGGCAGAAAGTACCTCTTAATTTTATAAGGCATCACAGAAAGGAGTTGGCACAAATGGAGGATGCGGTGCGGATCAACAAATATCTCAGCCAGTGCGGCGTCTGTTCGAGGCGGGAAGCGGACCGTCTGCTTGAGGCGGGAGCGATTACGATAAATGGCGCCGTCGCCCAGGTGGGACAGATGGTGACGCCCTCTGACGAGATTTTGGTGTCCGGGAAGCGGGTGCGGCAGGCGGACAAGGAGATTATCATCGCCTATCACAAGCCGGCCGGTATTGTGTGCACCACAAGCCAGGTGGAAAAGGACAATATTATAGACGCCATCGGTTATCCGGAGCGGATCTACCCGGTGGGAAGGCTGGACAAGGATTCTACCGGCCTGATTCTGCTCACCAACAACGGACAGTTGATGGACGACATTCTCCGGGGACGGAACCGACACGAGAAGGAATATGTGGTGACGGTGGACCGCCCCGTCAAGGACTCGGTTTTTCAGGCGATGGAGCAGGGCGTTCCCATTCTGGACACCATGACAGCTCCCTGCCGGATTCCCGTGCGCCGGGGAAAGACGTTTCACATCGTGCTCACCCAGGGGCTGAACCGCCAGATTCGCCGGATGTGCGAATATTTTGGCTACCGGGTGCGGCGGCTGAAGCGGATCCGGGTCATGAATATTGAACTGGGCGATCTGCCGGAGGGGCAGTGGCGTCCTCTCACTGACGAGGAGATCCGGCAATTAAAAAAATGCTGTAATAAAAATCAGAACAAATAAGCTGTAAGCCAGGAACATCAAAGCCTGAACCGAAAAGAACAGAGGAAAAAATACAGATGGAAGCATAATTAGAAAACAGTGCAGAAAATAAAATATAGAGGGAGTGTGGAGAAAAAAATGGAAGAAAAAATTGCCCGCATGAAAGAACTGGTGACGATTCTGAACCAGGCGTCCCGGGTATATTATCAGGGACAGGACGAGATGATGTCCAACTATGAATACGACAAATTATACGACGAGCTGACAGAACTTGAGAAGGACACAGGCATTACGATGTCGGCCAGCCCCACACAGAACGTGGGATACGAGACGATCAGCGAGCTGCCGAAGGAGGCTCATATCGCCCCCATGCTCTCACTGGACAAGACCAAGGAAGTAGAGGAACTGTCCGCCTGGATCGGCGAGAGGGAGGGACTGCTCTCCTACAAGCTGGACGGCCTCAGCGTGATACTCACTTATGAAAACGGGGTGTTAGTCAAGGCGCTCACACGGGGCAACGGGGAGATCGGCGAGGTAATCACCAACAACGCGAAAACCTTTGTCAATATTCCCGGACGCATCCGGTTCGAGGGGCGCCTTGTAATCCGGGGGGAGGCGCTGATCCGGTACTCGGATTTCGAGTGGCTCAACGGTCAGACAGCGGAGATTCAGGAAAAATATAAAAATCCGAGAAATCTGTGC
>CANRJU010000025.1 GCA_947631075.1 uncultured Lachnospiraceae bacterium | reverse complement strand
AATGCTCGTATCCTGAAAACCGCTGTACAGGCTGATTCCCAGGTACAGCAGATAGCGCGGAACCTCCGAACTTCTGCGGCCCCGGTTCCCCTTGACCAAAAGAATCAACAGCGCGCCCATCAGCCCGTAAATGGCCCCAGAAGCGCCGCAGGAAACGGAAGCCTCTGCTCCAATAGCTACATTATAAACGATTGAAGTAACTCCTGCAAGAATTCCTGAAAGAAAATATAAAATCAAAAACTTGACTTTTCCCACAACCTGCTCCATGGCATAGCCCAGTACCAGAAGGGAGATCATGTTATTGAACAGATGATCCCATCCGTAGTGGAGAAAAAAATGCGTGACCAGCCGATACCACTGATGTTCCTGCGCCACAAGGGGCTCATAGAGCGCCCCCATCTCAATCATATGATCCGTGTCATACACAGACCCCCGCCATGAGACATACACATATGTCAGTACATTGATGGCAATCAGAATCAGGGTCATTACTGGAATTTTTGTTTTTTGCCGCATATCTGCCTCTTTTCATAGAAACCTTTTAAAATTTATGATAAGATTGTATCATACAAACCGGTAACCGGTCAATCCATTCACACAGGAGGTCGCCATGCAGGTTTCCATAAAAGCAGACAGTTCCAATACCAAATCCATTCTCGCGCTGTTGGAGGAGAGCGGCTATTCCCTTCCCTGCAACTGCCACGGCGCGAGGCGCTGCGACGGCAGGCAGTATTCCTTTGACTGCGCCATGATTCCCAAGGGCGACGTCACCGTCACCCTTCCTGACCGCTCCGGCTCCATCCGGGGGATTTCCCTGGAGGATACGTCCCTGATCTCTGGTCCGGGCGACACCCTGCTCATCGACATCGGCACCACGACCGTGGCCCTTGCCCTGATTGAGCGGAGCACTGGAAAACTGCGCAGACGCGCTGTTTTCGCCAATCCCCAGCGGGCCTTTGGCGCAGACGTCGTGTCCCGCATCCAGGCGTCCCTCCAGGGACAGGGGCCGACCTTGAAAGACTGTATCCGGCAGGCCATTGAGCAGCAGGTGTCGCTGCTGACGCGGGACAATGGACAGTCCCCGGAGGAACTCACCCTGTGCCTGATTGGCGGAAACACAGCCATGATCCACCTCCTCATGGGCTGGGACTGCCGTCCTCTTTCCGCCAGTCCCTTCGCGCTGAAAGAGCGCACGCCGGGGCCTCTGGTTCACGGCTCGTGCAAAATCCTCATTTTCCCGTGGATTTCGGCTTTTGTGGGCTCTCCGGACTACTTATTTGTAGACCTGGGCACCAACGGCGAAATGGTTCTCTGCCATGAGGGCCGCATGTTCGCCGCCTCCACAGCCGCCGGTCCCGCTTTTGAGGGAAGCGGCCTCTCCTGCGGCTGTCCCGGCGTCCCCGGCGCCATCACCCGCGTGACGTTAAAGCGTCTGCAGCCGGTTCTGGACACGATCGGCAACAAACTTCCTGTGGGAATCTGCGGCTCTGGCGCCATCTCTCTCTGCAAGGAAGTGATTGTCCGCGGATACGCCGACCGGCGCGGAATCCTTCAGGACGCCTTCCCGGAGGAGGGAATCCGTCTGGGCGTATCCCCCGACCGAAAGCCTCTTTTCTTTACACCTGATGACTTCCGGCAGATTCAGACCGCCGTAGCCGCGGTGGCCGCCGGTATCGAGACGCTGTGCCGGGAGGCGGGCGCGACCGCAAAGCAGATTCCCGTCCTCTATCTGGGAGGCGGTTTCGGCTTTTACCTGGAGCCCGAGGCGTGCCAGACGCTTCACATGTTTGCCGACGTATCCCCCGACGCCGTGATTCCCATGGGCAACACCTGTCTCAGAGGGCTCTTTCACTACGCCGTAAACGAGTACGATGAGAACGAACATCCGCCCTTTCCGGCCTGCCTCTCCCTCCCCGAAATCCGCACGGTATCCCTGGCGGACAGCGATTATTTTCACGAGCAGTTTATCCGTCACATGACATACGAGGACTGAGTAATCTCCACAATGTACTCATTGTCCGTGAGCTGGATCAGATCTCCGTCCTGCACCGGAAATTCCTCCCATGGCACCAGCCTCCTGTCATTGACAAAACTTCCCTGGTCGCTCTCCTCATCCACGACCACAATCCGGTCTCCTCGCCGCAGAATCTTAACATTTTCAATCCGAAAGGGAAACTCCTTCACCGGCAGTGGTTCCCCCGCCCTCTTTTGGGGAATCAGGCACACCCTCTTATCCTGATCCTCCTCACGCTCCCGGATCAGATATCGCCTCGACGACGCCCTGGAAGAATTCTCCCTCCGGGGGGCCGTCCGGTACATGCCATATCCCGTGACCGCGGCCAGAAAAGCCGCGGCTCCCGCTAACTTGCTCCTGTCGACCTGACCGGTCACCGCCGTCCGGAAAACGCCGCTGTTCCACAAAATCAGAGCGCACAGAACGCCGCACAGCAAAATGATTCCCGGCACTATATAGCCTCTGAAGCTGTCCCATTCTCCCTTTTTTCCTGTGCCGCGGCTTCTGTCTGCCGGCCCGCTGCCCGACGCCTTTTTCCTCTCTGCCACCCTTCTGTCTGACGGCCCGCTGCCCGACGCTTTTCTGCCTGGCAGTCTCTTTTCCTCGTCCGCCTCTCCTTCCGCCCATCCGGAATCCGGCCATTTTTTCTCCTCCGATACATACTCCCGCAGCGCATCCCGGGTGCAACCCGCCTCCTTGGTCAGCGTGTGCATCCCGTATACAAAAAACACCAGCTCCCGGTTTTTGTGGTCCATTTTCTCCATGACCGATTCTAACAGCCCTCCCAGCCCGCTAATCAGTCCGCGTCCCTCTCCCGGAACATAAATCCCCTCCAGCTCCCCGCTCCTCTGATCGACGAACAGCAAATCCTCATCCAGCACAAGTCCATTGCAGTCCAGCAAATATTCCTCCAGTTGATCCGCCATGTCCAGAATTTCCCGCACAAAACGCCGGATATCCTCTTTGTCAAAGCCGGTCTGGGAAAGGTACTGTCCTAGAGCAATCTTTCCGGACACAGGATAGAACAATTCCTTTTCACCGTTGATCCTCCTCACTTCCATAGGAAGAAATCCGGGAATATCCTGATAGGAAAAAATCCGTTCGCTGAAATCATCCATCTCTCCGCCCAGCACTTTCAGATAATTGCCGGTGCCGTCCTGCCAGATCTCATTTTTCATTTTCATCCCCCTCTCCTTTGCCAAACTCCCAGATATATTCTGCCGGAATCCGGTTTTCCCTCTCTGTCTCATAGACCAGGACCGATTTTCCGTCCGACAGAATTCTTTTCACAAGTCCAAAAGAAATCGGCAGGGTGTACTTCACCCGTATCTCCTTGGACTGCCATTTATTTTTTATCGATACGCTTGTTACATCCATGAGCCACAGCTTTTGGCCGATATCCCTTTGGACCTGTCCGCTCCACGCCGCGTTTTTCACGCCGTCCGCCTCTGACAGCCACGCGGCCGCCATTTCATTGACGGCGGATTCCATAACAAGGGAATCGTGCGCGTAAAAACCGCCAAAAATAATCGCGAACAGCACATACACGCTGATGCTCACGACGAACACCGCCTCCAGCGTAAAAGACCCGCTCCGCCTCAAAACAGCATCACCGCCCCATAGCTCACAGCCGCAAAGGGGACAAAGGGAATCCGGGATTTCACCGACACGCGGCGTACCAGCAGCAAAAACGCCCCCGCCGCAGCCGACAAAAATAATCCAAGCACCAGAATCTCCAGATTGGCCCAGAATCCCAGCGCCGCCCCTGTGACCGCGAAAATCAGGGCGTCCCCTTCCCCGATTCCTCCTCCGGTAATCCGGCTGACGCCCCACAAAAAGACGGAGAGGACCGCGCCTGCCAGGCTTGTCCGCAGTCCCGCTCCCGCCGCCGTCTGCAAAATTGTCAAAATGCCAAAACAGATCAAACCCGGCAGCACGGGAATCTCTTTTTTCCTTATATCAATTACCGACATAGCCGCCAGATAGGCCGCGGCAATTCCCTCCATGATCTTCTCTACGACTTCTCCCTCCAATTTATTTCCTCTCCTTTCCTAACTCCCGCATTTGCTACAGGGCGTGCGCCCGCCCGCCTCTGACAGCTTTACCTTCTGGATGTCCCGGCGGATATTGCCGCACGTCTTTGCGCTGTGAAAACGGTCTCCGTAATTTGTGACCCAGACAGCCTGTCCGTCCAGAAAAATTTTCCCTTCGCTGCACTTTTCACAGGGCCGGTAAATGCTTCCTCCCTCGTTGCGAAGCGCCGGCAGGTCGCTGTACTTCACCTGAGATATCGTAAGTTTTAGATAAGGGCATTTCCGGTCCCGGTGATAGACCCGGCCCGTGGCGGTTATATAGACCGTGACGTTGCCTCCGCCGCCCTGACCCGCTCTGGATTCCACGCCGGTAAACGCCCGCGTCCGCACTCTCTGACGAAATTTCACCGACTTCATGGGAAGCAGATGAAAAGGGAGCTTCACCTGATATTCCGCCACCAGGTCGATTTCATCCCCGCGGGTCAGCAACCGGGAATCCGACAGCGAGACTGGCAGGCCGCCTCCGCCCAGATAGCGGTTTAATTTCAGCAGACAGGCCGGCTTGCTGGCGGACGCGCGGCTTCCCGACGCCGCGTATTCCACAGCCGCCTCCCGCGCGGTCCGCGTCAGCGCCCATTGCACCTCATCCTGACACCGGATCATCATGCCCAGATACCCGACTAACAGCATGGCAAAGAGAAACAACGGCAGTACCAGGGCGGCCTCCACCGTCAGCGAGCCCCTCCTTTTATCTGACAAAACCGTCCGCTTATTTAACAGGACAGGTCGCCCTGCCCTTTTTTTACGGTTCAAGGCGGGAAAGGGTATTCTATTATTTGTATAAAAAAAATCTCTTAAAGCAGCAATGTACTTTATATTTGGATGAATTTGAGAACCCATAGACATTTCCTTCCCCCTTTCTAGTTAGAAGAATGTGATAGAATACCCTCTCCCGCCTTGACACACTACCCTCCATTCCGGAGCGTTTACGCGACGGGGCGATAGAGAAAAAACTGTAAATATAGTTTGCGTAACAGTTTCTCATCTGCCATTACTACCCTTTCCCGTTTTAACTCGTACCTTTTAACGCTCATACATAGGAAACCCGAACCTGACAGGAAGATGGATAGCTCTGGATTTTCCTCGCGAGCATCTGTTCCAGCACAGGCATCCGGAAGAACCGGGACGGGAAGGAAAACCTCCCCCGCGCCTCCAGCGAAAACACGCACTGTCCCAGCTGGAACTCCGGATATCCGTTCTTCACCATGTCCCACTGAATCAGGTCCATGATCCGGTACCGCTTGACGCTCTGGCCGGACGAGGCCAGAAACAGGAGAAGATACTCCTTATAGCCAAACGATTTTCCACTGGATTTCTTAAATCTCTCCGCCCGTCCCGTAACCGCGCCACGGGTGATGAGAAAAATCTCAGGAAACGATGTGAGTATGCCATCCGGCGTCTTTACAAGGGGTACGTCCCGCCCCTTTAAAAGCCCCGCCAGATCCACCATGCTCTCCACGAGCGACCACGCTACCAGGATCAGGGTCTGCGTGAGCCGGATGAGCGGCTCCATGCCCGTAAAGCCGACCACCGCGGCAGCGGCCCCGTAGGCCTGGGCTTTCTTTCCCCCGTCCTTGTAAATCGCCGCGAAATTAACCACGGTCCGTATCAAAAGAATCCGATTGAGAACGCCTTCAAGGTTTTCCTTATCCGATTTTTCGCCGCTTACAATGTATTCCCACTGATATTCCAGCGACTTTTTCCAGGCGGACGATTTCCTGTCCGCATAGCTGCCAAAGCGCTTCTGTATGTAGGAATCCAGACAGAACTCATCCATCGCGTAATCCCCGGCGGCCCCCAGAACGCCCGACAGCTCCACCGATTCTTCTCTCGCGAAATCGTCCACCCGCTTTCCGTAATCCTCTGAATCCTCCTGCTCCCCGTAGAGCCCGGCAAAATTATCCGGACTGTCCACCGACTTACCGGAAATCTTGTCCGTTTCCTCGCACACCAGGCTGAGGAGCCCGTCTCCCCATGCCGCCCCCAGCGCGTCCAGCGGATTTTCTCCGCCGCCCTTTTCCTCCACGCCCGTGTAATCAAACACAATGCTTTCCGTATCGTAATCGCGCCAGAGTGTTTCAAGCGTCTCTCTCGTCTCATCCGTGACTTCCCCGGAAAGCAATTCCTGTGTCTCCAAAAGAATTTTTCGGTTGGTCTCCAGCACGGAAAAGCTGTCCAGAATTTCCCCCATCCTCTTGTCGTGATCGGCGAATTCCGAAGTCTTTCCCGCCGTGGCTTTCCATGTGTTTTTCAGAGAGGATGAAAGCTCGATCGCCTCCTTGGTCATCGCCAGCGCCTCACGGACTTTCTCTTGGAAACGGGCTTTTTTCATCGTGTCAAAATGCAGGGGCGTCTCGTCCAGGCCGGGCTTCATCGCGTCCCACACCGCCTTTTGGGTGACGCCGAAATTCTGCGGCTTTTTCTTCTTCGTCACAAACATTTTGATAAATGTCCTGCTGCCCTTTACCTTTCCCTCCGAGACGGAAATGCCGTCCACCAGCTTCATCAGTTTCAACAGCTCCTGATCCACCTTGGCCGCTTCTTGTTCCCGCTCCACCGTCTTTTCGATGTCCCTGGCGCGGCTGTCCGTATCTGTGATATCCGAAGTCTTATTCAGAAAACTTTTCAGTTGCTTTTTCGTGAGCGTGTGAAGCATCATCTGACGAATCTCCCGCTGCAGCGGCTCCGCCTTTTCATCTCCGATCCGCACCCGGTCCGCGACGCTTATTTCCTCCGTCTGGCCCTTGAGAAAATCCATCTCTCCCCCGTCGGCCGCCTCCAGCGTGTCGCCCACATACTCCGCGATCACTTCCTCATACGGTTTCCCGGTGCCCTCCAGAAAAAACAGTCCATACTGATCGTATAACGGTCTGTTGTACTCCGCCAAAAGCGCCTCCGCGGAAGTCCGCAGCGTCCGCTCCGCGTGATTGCCGCAGGCCTCGTACCGGGCTGTCTCTAACAGCGTGCCGAGCAACGCCATGACGAGGATTCCCGTCAGGCTCAGAAAAACCGTAATGCTCCCTGAGACATTATTTGAGGATTTTTGTCGTGTCATCGGTAAATGATTTAAACGCATTGTTCACCACCTGTGTTATTTTTTCCTTAAACAGAAGCACCAGCGCGACTAAGATGACCAGGATTAAAATAATCTCCACTACGCCCACCGCGTCCTCCTCCTGAAAAAAACCTTTTATCGTACCCATAATAAATTCTCCTTTCTAACTTATTTTTTATTTTTTACAAGATGATATCGGAATCACAATGGATTTCCGCGTAACATGCAAAATTGCTTTAAAATTTCTCCGCGCGATTTACATCGTCATAAAGGCCGGGACCATAATAATCCCCATGACCAGCACCAGCAGAAGCATCATCGGAAGCAAGAGCCTCGTCCCCGCCTGCTCTCCCATCTGCAGCACGCGCTGTTTCTTTTCTTCCAGAGCCTCCAGCGACTCTTTTTCCAGAATTTCCATCAGCCCCTCGGAGCCCTTTTTCAAATTCTGGCTGACCACCGAGGCAAATTTCAGATAGGGGAAAATGCGGCAACGCCTCCCAAAACGCTCCAGCGCCTGTCCCTCGGAGAGCCCGTCCCTCATCTCCTGGTTCATAATGCAGAGCTCCTCATAGGCGTACCGAAGATTTCCGCCCTCTCCCCGGACCGCCTCGTACTCCGCCGCCAGGCGCTCCACCGCCCGACGGACCGTAAGCCCCGCCCCCAGCAGGAGCATAAACCGGTTGATCATGCCCGGATAATCCAGAAATAATTGCTGCTCCCGTTCTTCCATTTTCTTTTTCTGCTGCTCCCGCCAGAGAAGCGGCATAAGCAGAATCGCTCCCAGGGCCAGAAACACCGGCGCGTATGATTTTTCACTTTCTGTATCATAGGTAATCCGAATGTCCCCCGCCTGGCGGGGAAGTTCCACCATCCCGCTCGTCCCCTGCTCCCGCCGCGCCTCCCGCACCGACTGCCTCACCTGGCTGAACACCACCTGTCTGTCCGGGTACTGGGGCGGTTCCAGGTGAACGGAAAATGTGTAGCTGTGGCTCCAGTTCCGGCAGGACGCCTCCACGGCCACTTCCGTGTCTGCCCCCTCGCCCGGAATCCCCTCCGCCCGCAGGGAGCCGTCTTTCTCCAGATATTGCTCGTCCACATACCAGGCCAGTTCCACCTCCCCGTCCAGAATCCGGTCCGGCATCCGCAGCGGCCGCGTCACCTGTTCCAGCGAGCCGTTGTTCCCCGGAAGAATCTCCGTGAGCGACTGGCGGACCGTCTTTTCCAATTCCGCTTTTTCCTCCTTCGTAAACTTCCGCTGCTTGAGCGGAAACGTCATGTCCTTCTGCCATTTTCCGGCTTCGTTTTCCGCCGTGACCGTCATTTCGAGAGAGGTGTCACCCTCCTGCCTCTGCACCTGGTTCCCCCGCTTCAGCAAAGACTCCGCCGGTTCCGCCAGCAGACAGTAGAGAAAGAGAAAAATTCCCGCCAGTGCCGCCGCCAGAAACAGGATTATTTTCTGGCTCCAGAACTGCTCGCGCCTCTTTTCCTTATCCTCCCTGGGAAAAATCTGCTGTAAATATTCTTCCGTTTTTTCACTTTTTTTCGTCCACTGATCCGCCCGCAGCCTTCGATACAGCCACGCGCCCGCCTTGTCGCCCATACGCACCTCCTAAACGCCCTGTATATCCATGATTTTACGGCTCCACGCCACAGCGGCCCCGTACAAAATCAGCGCCGCGCTCATAAACATCCGCCCCAGCAGCCCCCGATAGAGAGGGTCCAGAAATCCGGGAGAAAAAATCTGCAGATACAGAATAATCATCAGGGGAATGACCATCATGCAGGACGTCTCCATCTTCTTCCCCGCTATGACCGTCTGAATCTCCCGCTGCACCTCTATTTTCTCTCCGATCTGCCCGGTCGTCCGCTTCATGACCTTGACGAGATTTCCGCCGCTGCGCCTGGCGGTGCTGTAAATCTGCGCGAATGTCACAATATCCTCTACCCCGCTGCGCCGCCCCAGATCCAACAGCAACTGGTCCAGCGCCTGCCCCAGCCTCAGCTTCTGGCGGATCTCACCCAGTTCCCGGATCATGGGCGTCTCCTGCCGGTACATCAGCATCAGGTCCCGCCTCCCCTCGGTAATCGCGTTGTCCATGGAATACCCGGCCACCAGGGCCGCCACAAAGCTGTCCATGGCGTCCTTGAACTCCGTCATGAGCTGCCACTGCCGCTTTTTCACCAAGACCCTGTTCATGTACCGGAGAAATAGCACAGCGCCCGGCGCGCCGAGCAGAATACAGACAAACAGGCTGTGATAAAACAGGTATAATACCAGAACGCTCCCCAAAAGACCCAGAATGCCGTATTTCACCATTTCCTGTTTGGAAAAATGGTATACGGTGTAGTCCATGGATGTCTTTTCACGGACGTCCCGCTTTTTCTGCTCCTTTTTGCCAAAAATTTTCATACTGTCACCCCGGCTCTCCGGCTCTTTTCCACCGCTTTCAGCTTCGCGCCCGTGGCCCTCAGCTCGCCGATGACGCGCCCGTTTTTCTCTCCGGTCTCCTCAAAGACGAACAGCGGAAAAAGCTCAATCTTCCCGTCTTTCACATTCCCCACCTCGGTCACCTCAAGAACCCTGCGGGACTTGTCCCGAAGCCTTCCCAGATGAACCACCAAATCAATACCGGAGGCAATCTGCTGCCGGATAGCCGCCAGCGGAATATCCAGTCCCATGAGCACCAGCGTCTCCAGCCGGTTCAGCATGTCGGCGGGGCTGTTGGCGTGCCCGGTGGACAGAGAGCCGTCGTGCCCGGTATTCATGGCGGTCAGAAGATCGATGGCCGCCGAGTCGCGAATCTCTCCCACGATAATCCGGTCCGGCCTCATGCGGAGCGCGCTCTTTACCAGATCCCGAATCGACACCGCGTTTTTCCCCTCCACATTGGCGTTTCGCGCCTCCAGCCGCACCAGATTGTCCACATGCCGAATCTGCAGCTCCGCCGAGTCCTCGATAGTAATTACCCGCTCGGCGCGTGGAATGAAATTGGATAAAATATTGAGAAATGTGGTCTTGCCCGCCCCCGTTCCCCCGGAGATAAAAATGTTGTAGCGGGCGCGCACCATTTTTTTCAAAAATTCTTCCACTTCCTTCGTCACAGCCCCCATCTCAATCAGCTTCTCCATAGTCATGGCTTCTTTCGGAAACTTCCGGATCGTGATCACGGGCCCCTCAATCGCGATGGGCGGAACCACGATGTTGACCCGCGAGCCGTCGGAGAGCCGCACATCCAGAATGGGATTGGACTCGTTGACAATCCGGTTGCCGGAGGAGGCGATCTGCTGGGCAATGTCCTCCAGCCGCTCCCCGTCCTCAAAATGCAGCCCTGTCTCCGTGATCCTCCCCTCTTTTTCGATGAAAATGTGATCCGGCCCGTTCACCATAATCTCCGTCACATCCTCGTCCTCCAGAATGTCCTGCAGAACATCCATTTTCCGGAGCGAATTAAATACTTTGTGTCGCATCTTTTTCTTTTCCTCCAGACGGATGTACTCCTGGCCGGACAGCCTTGTAATCTCGTCCTCAATCAGCGCCATCAGCTCGTCGTCCTGAAGCTCCAGCCCCGGCGGAATCTCCCGGAGCACGGACTCCCGGATCTGGCGCCGCCTCGCCTCACTCGCTGTCGAAACGGATCCACTCATCTCTTTCTCCCCCTCTCATCATACGCCGTCGCCGTACTCCGGCACATAAATCCGGTCGCAGCGCTCCATGAAATCCAGAAGATATTCGGAAATCTGCCCAAACTCCACCACGATACTGTCGTATCCGCAATCCGTCACAAGCCTCTGCAGAAAACGGCCCCACTCCTCTCCGCCGCAATCCAGAAGATCTTTAAAATGCGGCACCGGGAGGAGCATATGAGCTCTGCCGAACGGACGGCGCATCTTCTCCTCGCGCTCCGCGAAATCCCGCTGTTCCAGGGAAAATAAAAGGTCCCCTATGCCCCGGCCGCTAAAATCCGGCTCATCGCTCAGATTTTCTCCGTAATACAGCGGAAATCCCGCGACACTGATGTACAGGCACCTTCCCCTGCCTCCCAGGTACTGGGACAGCATCGCCGAGAGCAGCGCGGTGCCGCGGCCTTCCGGGGAAAACACACCGTATATTCCCTTCACCGCTTCTTCCGCCTCAGCCATAGCCGCCCTCTGTCCGGATAAATCCTCCGGCAGAAAACGGAGCAATTCCTGATAAATCTTTTCCGCTTTCTGAAACTGAAAAATCTTTTTGCCTCTCGCGTCCTGTTCATTGGACAAATAAATTACTTCTTTTTTCCCGTCCTCCGCCACCTCGTCTCTGTCTGTCAATACCCATAATTTCTGGGTCGGGGTCCCGACCCGGTCTTGTACCAGGTGTTCTGAAGTCACTAACTCCGGATGAAGCCTCGGATTCTTCTGCCGAAGCAGAAAGCGGAGCAGTCTGCGCCCGTAATCTTCATCCTTCATGTAGAGCAACAGGACGACATCCTCCATGAAACCACCTCTTTCCACACTTCCTAAAAGAGACAGTAAAGAGCTGCCAGTGAGATTGCCACCGTAAAGGGTATAATCCCATCCTCGCCATCTTTTTTCCTGTCATAATAAGGTTTTAATTGTCTTGTCCGCATAAAGCGGACTGCGTAGTTGGATAATTGCCGAAACCGGCAAACGATATTTTTTCTGTAAATCATCTTGACGGCTGCCATGGCCGCCCCGAAGAAAAGGGACGTCACCATGATTGAACAAAGCAGACGTAAACCGACAAAACTTCCAATCACAGAAAATAATTTTATGTCCGACGCGCCCAACATCCTGCATCGGTACAATATATAGCATACTATAACGGGAACGATCGTCCCCAAAAGCCAGGGAGCCATGCCTGTAAATCCCTGCGCCAGCAAATGCCTGAACAGGCTGATGCATAGGACGGATGCCAGAAAAGCGTTCGGCACCCGGTAATATGACAAATCAAATAATGAGGCGACCAGAAGGACAAGAAAAATCATGTCTCTGTCTGAAATCGCATCCACCTCCTATGTTCGGTGTGTGATTAATAACTTACCACACCACCGGCGCGGTTGTCAATAGTTTTTTTCTCCATTTTGAATTATGAATCATAACTCGACAGTTTTCGTCATAACTTGCATTTCCATTTTATGGCGCTATGTGGTAGAATGTAAGGGAGTGTCAGCAATGCCGGAAAATCATCGGCATAACCGGAAAATCATCGGCATAACCGGAAAATCATCGGTATTGATGAAAAAATTATAGGCAATGCTAAGAAAACTTCAGCAATGCCGGGAAATCACCGGCATAACCGGAAAATCATCGGCATAACCGGAGGGATGAGTGCAGTATGGAGATTATTGTAAGCGGATACCGCTGGGAAAAGAGCCAGTTCCAGATTGAGGAGATGTTCCAAAACCACAAGGACTACCGGATTCACTTCTGGGATATTGAAGAAGTCCGGAAGCGCCTGAAAAAGAAAAATCTCGCCTGTGACGTCTGTATTATCTTTACCGGAAGCACGGTGGGATATTTATTAAAAGAGATGAAGCAGATCTATAATTGCTGCCAGTTAATCGTAGTCAGCGACACCTACGACATTCTTCCTTTTTTATACAAACAGGGTCATGACTACTGGATCTCCCAGTCCAAACTGGAGTCCGAGCTGCCAGGGGCAGTGGAACTTCTGGGGGAGCAGGGGACCGACCAGCGCCATTTCATCTGTACAGGGCAGGGAAAGCGCTGGCGGATTCCCCTGAATAAAATTTATTACGCCGAGATACGGGGAAGGAAGCTCAAGATCCACGACGCGGACAAGATCATCGTGACGATCAACTGCTCCATCGCCGCCTTTGTGAAGAAGCTCCCTGAGAATTTTCAGAGAGTACACGCCAGCTATGTGATCAATACAAACTATCTCCGCGCCATGGACAGCGGGGAGGGCATGCTGGACAACGGCGCGAAGATCCCGGTGAGCAGAGACCGCGCCAAGGCGCTGGGCGCTTTTTTCAGTCCCGATAACGGGCCCGCCATACAGTAACAGAACTGGTGAAAAGAGGAGCAACATGAAACTATCCGTCTGCGATGACAACAGAGAATATCGGGCTCTCCTTGCGGAGCAGGTACAGGAGGCGTGCGCCAAAAGAGGGACGCCTTTTTCTGTTGACGCGCTTTCTCCTGAGGAGTTATCGGAGCTCTTAGACAGCGGCTTCGATTACGACGTCATCTTTCTGGATATTGAAATGGGCTCCTACGATGGAATCGAGCTGGCCCGGCGGATCAACGAGGTCAATCTCGCCTGCAGCATCATATTTGTGACCAACCATCTCAATCTGGCGACCGAAGTCTACGACGTGCATCACACCTATTTTATTTTAAAATCTGAGCTGGACAGGCGTCTGCCCTCGGCGCTGGACAGAGCCATCGGGCGAATTCCACAGAACCATGCGGACCAGATTGTCATCACCACCCGCTCTCATAAGCTCAGTCTCCAGACAAGCAACATCATTTACGCGGATGTGTACGGCCACAAGCTGACAATTCATCACACAGGAGATAAGGTTTTTTCCACCTATCAGACATTGAAATGGTTTCAGAAGCAGTTACCGGACTTTATCAAAATCCACAACAGTTTTCTGGTCAATCCCGCCCACATCCGCTCTCTGAACAACGGCGCGTGCCTGCTGTCCAATGGCGTCTCCCTTCCCTGCAGCCGCTCCTGCAGCAAACAGGCCGCCGCGATGTACAGCCAGTATCTCGCCAGTTTGTTCTGAATCAATATCTCGCCCGACCGTTCTAATATAATGACGGCCTGTTCTGAAACCGGCATGGTTTACGCGCTCTCATTTTCCAGAGCCAGCGTGATAATCACCGACCAGGAATCCGGCTTCGTGTCACAGACGCAGTTTCCCTTGTGCTCGCAGACAATATCCTCTACGATCTTCTGTCCCAGGCCGTGCAGCGAGGGATCCTTTTTCCATGTTTTCCCCAGAATCGTCTCATTTTTCCTTCGGGTATTGACGCAGGAGAGCACGAACTGTCCGTTCTTCACGCCTGTGCGAAAAGAAATCCTGCGCTCCTCGCCCTGCTTCATCCTCATGCACGCCTCGATCGCGTTATCCAGAAGATTGTGGAAAATGGAAATCATTTCCGCATCCGTACAGAAGATATCTTCCGGCACATAGGCCGCCGCCTCAAACACGATTTCCTGCTCCTCGCAGATCTGCTGCTTCGCGTGCAGCACCGCATCCAAAAGCGGATGGTTACACAGCTTGACCCACTCCTTTTTATGACACTCATCCAATATGTTTTGCGCGTAATCCCTCGTCGCTTCCACTTCCCGGCGCTCTAAAAGCTCCGCGATGTGCCGCATATACCGGGCCACATTTTTCTCCAGTTCCTCCAGATCCCTCTGCTCTTTTTCCATCTCCCGGTGGTACTCATTCTGGAGCCGTTCTTTTTCCTCCAGCGCTTCTTTTTCATAATCCATATGAAGCTGCAGGTAGAAAAAACGCCCCTCCGCCAAAATCGTCGCCGCCAGAAAAACAATCCCGGCCGGCAAGAGCCGTCTGTTGACCCGCACAAGGACCTCCCAGAAGCAGGCTCCCACAAGAACATTCAATATCAAAAGCATGGCGACGACAAGAACCAGCCGAAACGCCTTTTTCTTTTCCATTCATTTCCCCCTCATTGTCTGACCGTCTCCGTCGCCTCCGCGTACTCCCTGGCCTGTTCCAATTCTCCCCGGTCCAGCAGCATACGCACCGTCATCATGTGATCTGCCAAATCATGCCGAATCTTTCTCACTTCATTCTGCTTCTGCTTTAACTGGACATATCTCTCATATTGGAGCTTTTGCTGCGCCTCGATCAAAATCTCTTTTCTCATGAGATAATTTCTCTCTTTGATCATGCCGCGGATGATAAAAATGACCCCCAGCGTGCAAGTGGTCAGGACGGTAATCACTGTGGGAACTACAATACTTTCCCCCGCGATTACAAAACCAAATGACCCGATAAAAAACAGCGAGCAGAATATCGCCTGGCTGATGTTCTGCAAAATCCTTTCTCGCCTGGCGCTGCGCAAAATTTTTCTCAAAATTTTTGACAACAGAAAATAAGCTAAAAAATTAAGGGCGTAATATATCAGAAGCCACGGGAAGCCCTTGGGATCTTTATAGATGGTATCCGTTATGGACTGCATATACCGGCCGTTCATTCCCCCCGCAAGCCTGAACACAGGTTCAAGCAACAGCGTACCGAGGCTGGACGCAATCAGCTCTCCCAACAGCGTCAGCCCGATATAGCGGTACC
Organism: uncultured Lachnospiraceae bacterium; assembly: GCA_947631075.1. Taxonomy (GTDB): domain Bacteria; phylum Bacillota; class Clostridia; order Lachnospirales; family Lachnospiraceae; genus Eubacterium_F. Next base: position 1,135 of record CANRJU010000025.1, on the reverse strand, counting down.
AGCGCCAGTCCCCCAGCAGATAGCACGGCATGACAAAAAAATCCGCTATCATCATAATGATGCGCGCAATGATTCCATCTCCCAGCAGGCTTCCCTCTGTAATCGTCAGCACCACTACATAGGCAGTCTCAAAGGCCGCGTATAAAAGAATCGCCTTGACCTTTTTTCCCTGACAGAACTCTGAAAAAATTGAAAAAAGCATGTAGAGCACTGCCGCCGCGGTAAAAACCTCTCCCAGCCCCAGCCGAAACACATATTCCGCGTAACTTATCATATTCTCCTCTATTCTGCCGCATTGACGGCAAGTATTTCCCACGCCTAACACCACAGATCATCGCCCAGCATGTCATCCTCTGAACTTTGGCGGCCATTATTTTACACGCCCAGCATCAGTTCTGTCATGCGGCTGATCTGATTGCAGTCAAGCTGCAGGGAACTAAAAAAAGCCGCCATCTGAAAGACATTTTCTTCCTCTGAACCGTCGTCTTTCCATATCTCCTCGGATGTTTTTTCAGATGCTTTCCGCGTTTTTTCCTTAATCGGAGTTTTCTCCGGAAGCCTGGCAAACGCGCCGCTCTCCTTGAACTTCTGCACCACTTCTCTCACCATGGCCGCTATGTATTCTCTGTCCGGGTCCTTTTTCATGGAACGGATCGTTCCCATCTGACTCATGATAACGCTGTTCACCTCGTCCTTGGACCGGCAGCTTTTCAGCCTGTTCTGCAATGATTTTCTCAAAATCTCCACCCGCATGGCTGATTTGTACAGCTCCGGATTGTAAACCCGGAGGAAATTCAATTCTTCCGACGTCAGTCTTTTGCCCATCTTCATTTTCTGCTCGATTTTCCGCTCGTACTCTTTCTTTTCATCCTCAGTCATGTCTGAAGCGGGATCCACAAGACCCTCGATCATGTTTTTCCACACATCGTTGATCGTACCGGGCTTCCGCTCTCCCGTGTCTCTGCCCGATTTCATCACAGCGCGTAGTAAGTTGGTTTCTAACATATGACACCTCATTTCTGAGCGACTTGTCGCGAAGAGGCGATAGAGAAAAAACTGTAAACACAGTTTGCGTATGCAGTTTCTCATCTGCCATCCATAGCGAACTATGTTCGCTTTGCAATTTGTTTTCGCT
>CANRJU010000024.1 GCA_947631075.1 uncultured Lachnospiraceae bacterium | reverse complement strand
CCGGTAATCCGGGTCAGGGCCGCGCTGCTCATCATCACGCAGTCCGCCCCCGCGTCGATTCCCGCCTGATATACGGAAAATTCATCGCTGCGGAGCTGCATAAGGCTCCGGTCGTTATTCAAAATTTCCTTCGTGTAATCCCCGTCCGAGGATCCGATTCCCGGAAAATGCTTGAGCGTCACTGCCACTCCGCCCTCCCGCATGCCCTCCACATACCGGGCCAGCAGATCGGAGACCGTATCCGCGTCGCTCCCCAAGCACCGGGCGTCGTAGTCCTCATTGCTCCCGGAAGCAAGATCCGCCACGGGCGCCAGATTCAGATTGACTTCCCAGGAGTCCAGCTCCTTTCCGATGCTTTTGCCCCGCGCGTAAACCATCTGCTCGCTCATGCTCTCTCCCATCTCAGCGGGAGTCGCATATCCCCCGGCCCGCAAATCCGGATTTTTAACAGAAACCGAATGGCTTCCGCCGCCTTCTTCCTCCATGGCAATAAACAGCGCCCCGCCGGAAGCGGACTGCGCCAGCTGTCCTAATTGCCCTTCATCTTGCGGCAGTTGACCTGTGGACTGCGGCAGTTGTCCTGTGGACTGCTGCAGTTGGCCTGTGGACTGCTGCAGTTGGCCCGTGGACTGCTGTAGTTGGCCTACGGCCTGCCGTGGCTGACACGCCGCCTGCTGCAAATCATCCGCCAGCTCGCTTGTATAGTGCCTGCTCTTGGTGCCGTAGGCGCCGTCCAGCAGAATCCCGCCGAACTGATACGTCCCAATGGCTTTCTCCGCTTTCTTCTTCATGCGCTCCGTGCTCTCCCGCTGGCCGGAAGGATTGTCAATCTGCCGCAGAGACACAAAAAGCATCTGTCCCACTTTTTCTTCCAGCGTCATGCCCTCGACCAGCATCTCCGCCTGATTAAAAGCCTCATCCTGAGAAACCGGCGGCTCCTTCACTTGCGGCTCCTCCTCCTTCTTCCCCTCCGGCCGCTTTCCGCAGGCGGACAGGGCGGCAAAGAGCAGGATGCAGGCCGCAAATAACAAGATCCGTTTCATATGTTATCCCCATTCCCTTCTGATCCTTCCTATTAACGCAACCCTATTATACTATAATCTCTTTCCACATACAAATAAAAATTTTGCGAACATTTTAGCTCTTTTCTGGAACCCACCGGGGCCCTCCCGCATAGGATATCAGTGTAAATGAATTTAGGAGGCAATATTATGAGTGATTTATCAGCAACACAATGCGGCGGAGGATGTTCTTACAATGAAGGGAATGGTTCCTCCTGCTGGATCATCCTCATCCTTTTGCTGTGCTGCGGCGGATGCGGCGGCAACGCGCTGGGCAATGGCCTGGGCGGCGGCAATGACTGCAGCTGTCTTATCCTGATTCTGCTGCTTCTCAGCTGCTGCGGCTGTGGCGGCAACGGCATCGGAAACTATGGCAACGGCTGCGGCTGCTGATTTCAGCGCCCTTTCCGCTTTTTAAAAGGCGGACATTTCTGATCCCATAAAAGAACTCTCTGCCAGGCTGGTATCCCACCGGCCCGGCGGAGAGTCTTTCATGTAAGAAAAATTTCTTACGGCTTCTTATTTTCCCCGACGTCAAATATTATATCCCCGAAATACTTCTTTTTCTCGGCCTCCGATAAACACTGATAGCACTCCGGGTCGATCTCGTAGATCGTCGTGTCGTCGGTCACAATCTGCGTATCCGGGTCATAATGTCCCCTTCTGTCTGTCACAACAGCATGCCTTCTTGGTTTTTTCTACATTATATGACAAATTTCCCCTATACGTTATTCCATCTCAACTGCCGTCTCGTTGGAGATATTCGTCAAATGCCTCCTTGACACAAACGTCGTCGGCACTTTCCTCATTATTATGCCGTATCAGGGCAGGAACGTGACAGAAATCGCGTGCCCTCTTAGTCTCTGTTTTCATCTCATGTCTGAGTAAAAATCCCGGATCCGGTCCATGCGGGAAGTCATCCCCACAAACAGGCTGTCCACCAGCGTGAGGGCCGCCATGGCCTCCACCACGACCACCGCCCGCGGCATAATCACCGGATCGTGCCGCCCCTTGATCTGAATCTCAATGTCCTCGCCCTTCCGGTTCACGGTCTTTTGCTTTTGGAAAATAGACGGCGTGGGCTTAAACGCCGCCCGGACCACGATGTCGTCCCCGTCGCTGATGCCGCCCAGGATTCCCCCGGCGAAATTGGTCGCCTTTTTCACGCGCCCCTCGCTGTCCATGTAAAAATTGTCGTTGTTCTCCGAGCCCGTCCTCTGCGCCACGGCAAACCCGGCACCGATCTCCACGCCCTTTACCGCGCCGATGGAGACAATATTCCCCGCCAGCTTCGCGTCCAGCTTGCCAAACACCGGCTCTCCTATCCCGGCGGGCACGCCGCTGATGACGCACTCGACCACGCCTCCCACCGAATCCATCTCCTTCATCTTGCCGGAGAGATACTCCTCCGCCTTCTCCGACACGGCAAGATCCGGCATCCGAAGCGGACTTTTTTCAATATTCTCCGGAGCCATGTATTCTTCGCGGCACACATAGGGACCGATCTGCTTCGTGTAGGCCGTAATCGTAATCCCCAGCTGCTCCAGAATCCGGCTGGCTATCGCGCCCGCCGCCACGCGCCCGATGGTCTCGCGCCCCGACGAGCGGCCTCCTCCCCGGTAGTCACGGAACCCGTACTTGGCGTCGAATGTATAATCCGCATGGCCCGGCCTGTAGTACTGCGCGATCTCGGAATAATCCCCCGACCGCTGGGATGTGTTCTCCACCATGAGAGAAATGGGCGTCCCGGTCGTCTTGCCCTCAAACGTCCCGGACAGGATGCGAACCCTGTCCCCCTCCTTCCGAGGCGTGGAATACTTCGTCTCACCGGGCTTTCTGCGGTCCAGAAATGCCTGTATATCGGCCTCCGACAGCGCGAGACCCGCCGGACATCCGTCCACCACGACCCCCAGTCCGGCCCCGTGGGACTCCCCCCATGTCATGACCTTAAAGACCTCTCCCAATACAGAACCAGCCATTTTTTACACTTCCTTTCAAAATTGCTTTTCTTTTTCTGCGTTCTATTGTATAATAAAAATAATATAATTGAAAGGAGATTTTTATGTTTAGTCAGTTTTTTGGAAATTATTTATTGGAAAACCAGAAAATTACCGCTGAGCAACTGGACTCCTGTATGAATTACATAAAGGCCAACCGCGTAAAACTGGGACTGATTGCCGAGAATGAGGGGATGCTCACCCGCACGCAGTCCACAGAGCTGAACTATCTGCAGATGCAGACGGATAAGCGTTTTGGCGATCTGGCCGTAGAGAAGGGATATTTGACAGAGGCGGACGTCTCCTACCTGCTGAGCCGCCAGGGGAACCCTTATCTCATTTTCATTCAGGCTCTGGAAGAGGGAGGCGTTCTCACAAGATCGGAGATTGACGAGTGCCTCGCCGCTTTTCAGCATGAGAGGGGATACTCGGATGAAGTATTTCAGGCAATCAAGGATGGGGATATCGAGAAGATTCTGCCCGCGTTTGTGGATTCCGAGGATTCGCGCTATCAGGATCTGATCGGACTGGCTCTCCGGAGCATGATCCGCTTTGTCTCCTCATACATCCGTATTGAGAAGGGCTCCTTTATGCCGTCTCTCACCGTAAAGGCTCTCGCCCTGCAGCACACAAAGGGCGACTATGACGGTTTTCTGGGATTTGCCAGCGACGACGACGGGATTCTCGCGATCGCCGATGGATATGCCAAAGAAAATTTTGACAAAGTAGATGAGGACGCGCTGGATTCTGTAGCAGAGTTCACCAACTGCGTCAACGGGTTATATGCCGCCGAACTGAGTTTTCAGGGCATCAGCATAGACATGGAACCGCCGCAGCTCCTGTTCGATTACACAGTCGAGGGCGATTTCTATGTCCTGCCGGTCTTTGTAGACGGCAAGGAATCCAAAATGATAATCAAATTAGGTTAATGGAGGGATTGTAATGGCAAAAATTTTGATTGTTGACGACTCCCGCACCTCCCGCCGCATGTTAAAGAACATCCTGACGGAAGGAGGGCATGAGGTCGTTGGGGAAGCGGAGAACGGCCAGCTCGGTTACGAGATGTATGTCGATCTGAAGCCGGATATCGTAACGCTGGACATCACCATGCCCGTTCTGGATGGACTGGGCGCACTGGACAAGATCATGGAACACGATGCGGACGCCGTGGCCGTCATGATTACGGCGGCTGGCCAGAAAGAGAAAATGATAGAGGCGATCAAGCTGGGCGCCACGGAGTTTATCCAGAAGCCCTACGATCCGAAGCAGGTCCTCTCTATTATGGAAAATGTACTGTAGCGGCCTGTCGCTAAGACAAATTGCCAACTAAAAACCACCGGGTTACCGGTGGTTTTTAGTTGTTTTTAGCTGATTTTACTAATCCCCGAGTCCGATGCTCCGACTCTTTATACTGCCTTATCATCCCTCACGGAAATGACGATAAGTTCTATTCGCGATTTTGAAGGAAAAAATTATTTTACAACTATGTTGCTATAGCGCCTTTTTACCTTCCTCAGAAAGTCCTTTTTGACCGCGCTCCCGATCTCCAGCACGCCCTTTCCTTTCTTGAGATGAATCCTGCATTTAGACGACTCCACCTTTTTTATGTACTTCATATTTACAATCGTCCCCCGCCGGCACCGGACAAAATACTCCGAATTCAGTTCCTGGAGAAGCTCCTTGCAGCTCTTGTTGGGCAGCATAAAATCTCCGTCGACCGTCGAGATAAATAATTTTCTCTGGGAGACGTCCGCCCATATAATATCCTCCACGGCAACCACCTCCATCATGCCCTCCGTCTGAAGAATGACCTTCCGCTCCATGGAATCCTTCGTGTGGTATTCCAGCGCGGACCTGAGCGCGTCTCTTACTGCGTCCATATCGTAGGGCCTCTTGAATATGCCGTGACACTGAATCAGATTGAGCAGGTTCACCCTCTCGTCATACTCGTCCATCAAATAGATAATCGGGGTAAAATAATACTTCTCCACACTCCGGAGCTTCTGGGCAAGCATTGCTCCCGCCTGAAGCTCTCCCCTTCCCCTCGCGCGAAAATCGATGTCCAGCACGAACACATCCACAGAACTCCTCAGCGCAATGTTGTACGCCCTCGCCTCATTCAGCGGCATATAAATTGTGGCGTCGGGGCTCAGCTCCCTCACCAGGGTCTTTATGGCCTTTTTCTCCTTTTCGTCTGGCAGCATAAGCATAATTTCTTTCATGACTTTTCTCCTTTCAGTCTTTAAATTTTCGCATAGATTCCCCTAAAAAAATCTTTCTATAAATAAAGACTAATCAGAAGGCCAAAAAGTTCGCAAAAGTTGAAAATTTAATGAAAATTTTATATATTTATAAGATTTAGACCGCTTTTTCAAGAATTGTGGAAGAAGCAATCTCCTCTCTGAAGGTTATCGTTTCATTATCCGGAAACATCAGCCCTTGATTCTCCGTCTTTCTTATACCGCATTTGTCCATGATTTCAAGAACATATTAGTTCATTTCATCCTTAAATCTTGTTGGGCATCAAAATCTGCCCTGTCAGTCTTGACAACCAGGATATCCCGGTATATAATTTGCTTTACAGTATTTTGAATTGTTTGAGTATCCATAGACGAATATCCAACAAAATCAATGAAAATTTATCGTGGGCCGCCCATTGCGGCGCTTCTATTTGTTTTACCCATTTTTTTATATTTTGAAGAATTCCTTTTATATTTGAAACGGGAAATATGTAACTATTTTTTTAGTTGTTAGTTGTTTTGCGAAAGGAGAAATAGATGAACAGAAATAAAAACAAATCAAAAAATAAAGAAACCAATCTGCGTATCCTGCTGGATACAGATCCGGAGGTCAAGGCGGCTTTTGAACGCCTGAGCGAACAGGGCCAGAAGGAAATGCTGGCGATATCGGATAAAAAAAGAGTGCCGAATCTCCTGAGTGACACGATCTTCAAGGCAATCTTTGACCCGGACGTGAAGGATTCCCTGCTGTCAGACTTTATCAGCTGTATCCTGGGGCGGAAAGTCAAGGTGCTCCATTCCCTGAAGAATGAGGGACAGCGCCACAGCAGCTACAGCAAGGGCATTGTGCTGGACATAGTGGTACAGTTTGAGGATGGTTCCATTTGCAAACAATGAACTCCTGTCGGAGTTCATATAAAATCCAGAGAAGCGGGATAGAATTATCATCCAAACGTGCGGCGTGCTATTCGGCGGATCTCGTCACGCGTCAGTATGCCATCACACAGGGGCAGGCGAAAAGCGAAATCGATTACGACATCATCAGCCTGTCTACACGATCATTATTTTCGAGAAAAGCCCGCGCGAATTCAAGGAAACAAAGAAATGCAGGCATTTCTTCAAAGTACAAGCATTTCTTTCAGCAGAAAAGCGATACGGGAGTGAAGCTAGAGCTTTTGCAGTACTATGCTTACATATGTCTGGATGTATTCAAGGAGGAAAAGCCGCGCATCGGCGAGAAAATCGATACCTGGCTGGAGTTTCTGACAATACAGGACACGGATAAAATGGAAGCCTTCCTAAAGAAAAATAAGTCTTTTCAAACTGTGTACGAACGTGTTATACTAAATATTATAAATAATATCGTCAAAAGACCATAAGGAGCTGTTGAATATGATTACAGATATGTTAGAAAACGAGGATATCGCAGGGAGCATTAACCGGACGAATGAGTCGATTATTAAGCGGCTGAGACGGGAGATAAAAGAAAAAGAGGCAGTTCTAAAAAAGAAGGATGCTGCTCTAAAAGAGAAAAATGTAGCTTTAAAAGAGAAAAACATAGCTCTAAAGGAGAAGGACACTGCTCTAAAAGAGAAGGACACTCTGATCCGCGAGCTACAGCAGCAGCTGGCTGCTAAGAAATCCGACTGAACATATAAGACAACCCACAAAGTGGTTGGCTCCTGATTGAAATAAACCTACCTGTACAGGCCAAGCCAAGTAACAAGGTAGGTTTACTTATTTTCGAGAGAGATATATTATCCATCTAACTCAATAGCAATATCCCCGTGAAAATTCCATTTAATTCAGTCCTTAGCATGAATTCTCTTAGCAAGAAGAAGATCATTAACTGAATCTACTTCCGTCCACTCATAATTTGAAATATCTATATAGCAGAGTTTAAAGTCATTTTTAAAAACCAATTGAACAAGCACATTTTCGTACCACTGATCATAAAACCCCTCTTCAATCATGCTTTCCATTTCTTCTCGAATCTGCAAAGCACTATCATGATCAAGTTTTGTCACTCCGGCATATTCCCCATAATAATTATCAAGATCTTTACTCATTACTAAAACATAATCTCCTGAAATTTCAACATTATAATCCCCGTCTGTTTTAATTGAACTATCAACTAACACAAACGGTTTGTCTACTGGTTTACACAATACTTCACGAATTAAATTGTCTGACATAACAATATCACCATCAATTAGAACGACATTATCAGTATCAAGTTCATCTTTGGCGAACCATAAAGAAGCAATCGAATTCGTCACTTCATAAAAAGGATTATAAACAAACCTAACTCCACTAACTTGTTCTTCTATAGCCTTATGCATATGTCCCGTTACTATAACAATGTCAGCATTATTATCATACTTTTTAATTAACCTTACCATTCTCTGCAATAAGGTAGTATTCTCGTCTAATTTGTACATAGATTTAGGATGCTTTAATGTAAGTGGCTGTAATCTTGTACCTTTTCCTGCTACCATAAAAATATACTTCATAATTCAGTATCCTCCTAAAAAATTTTTTCTGGCTCTTGCCACATAACAAAGCCAATTCTCATGAGCTTGTCCTCTGTAGGAAATTTAACATCTATCCCAAACTTTGCTGCGGTTTTTACTATATTTACTCCCGTTGCTTCTAATGGGCTTCTTGACATATACGGATTATTGCATCTAACTTTACCACATCCATCTTTACACAATTTGCAACTTCCTGCGCCAAATGATATCGCTGTTGATCTATTATGGTTATAAAACCACTTTTCAATTTGTAATAATACCTTGTGAAGTGTCACACTTGATTCTGATCTAATACTTTCAAACCGTACTTTATCTCTTACATCAAAATTAAAATAAACAAAGAGCCCTTCATCATACTCCGAAAACATTTTCGGATAATCGATGTCAGGCAAGTTCGGAGGGCATTTCCAATTCCGCCCATATTTCCCACAATAAAAACAATTCATTTTTACACATTCCTCAAAGACCATTTCTTTAGGATTAACGAATACAAACTCAGCTTCAGGAGCAACATCTTTACAAAATTTTAAAAATTCTGATTTCAAGATTTTGTTCATTATCTATCTCCTATCAATTTCTAGTAAAGCATCAAAAAATATCTTCATATATTCCATGGCACCCGTTGTTACTCTTAAACACTTTCCGTACTTGCCTATGCCAGAATAAGACTTGATAAGGATTTTCTTTTCATTTTTCATTTTTTCAACAATTAAATCCGCATCAAGTGCACGAGGTTTTATAAAAATAAAGTTGCCTTCCTGCGCATTTATTTCATAGCCATTTCTTTTAAGTTCCTCAATAATATACGCCTTTCCCTCAAGTTGTACATCTATAAGCTTATTCAACAATCCAGGTGTCTCGATAATCTTTTGCGCAAACAACATAGCAAAAGCATTTGTATTATGGGGGGTACATAAATTCGAAATCATCTTTATTTCTTTAGGTTGACCAACAACATATCCAAGACGTAAACCGCCTAATGAAAAGAGTTTTGAAAATGTGCGCGTCAAAAGAATATGTTCATTTTCCATAACATATTTAATAAATGTATTATTATAAAAATACATATATGCTTCATCAATCAAGAGTGTGATTTCGTACTTTTGGGCAGCTATCAACAATTCTTCAAATTCCTCATTGCTATAAGCATTTCCAATAGGATTATTAGGATTTAAAAGAATAAGAAGCTGTACATCAGAATTCAAATGAGAAATAATATCCGATGTGCTAATTGTCAAATCATTTCTATAAGGAACCCTAATAAACTGGCGTCCATACATCTTGGCAAAAACCTCATACATTGCATATGAGGGAGTTACCCCAACAATTTGCCCGCCTTCAGATGTAAATGCTTCAATTGCATGCCTGATTGCTTCTGAAGAACCGTTCGTTATACATATATTCTTATCTTCAATTTCCAGAAACGAAGCAAGCGTATTCATAAACTCCTGAGTTTCGGGATACTGTGATATAAAATCAGGTGTAACTGTTGAAAGAAGCTCTTTCACAAAATGTTCAGGTAAACCACCCGGATTTTCATTGAGATCCAGCCGCAAATAATCTTTACGATTATTTTGATATCCTATTCTTTCGAGATTAATTAAGTGCGGATTTGTATAATACATAAGTGCATCCTCCATTCATTGCAATTGTAATATCTATTCTTTTTTGTATACATTAAAATAATGATGTCCTATACAATCTTCTTCTGGTGGCAATTGCATATAATCACCATAAAGCTGTTTGAGAACAAGATCATCGTTTATTTACTAAAATTCCCCATTCCATTGGCCAACGCCTTGTTATATATCTTCCCGGATTATTATAGTTTAAGACTTTCGCATAATTTCCAGCAGCAGTTGCATTATCAGGTATATCCTTAGTTACAACGCTACCTGCTCCGATAGTAACGTTATTCCCGATATGTACATCTTCGACAATACAAACATTAGGGCCAATATAAACATTATCACCGATGACAGCAGCATGATTCTCATTTGAACCTATTGTTGTGAATTGAGACAAATTGCAATTATTACCAATAACAGTAGTTGGATTTATTATAATTGGACCTCCGTGTCCAATATACAGTCCATAGCCAACTTTAGTCTCTTTTCCGAGATATATTCTCTTTTTGACTCTGCTGAATTTATAAAAAACATCACCGATCAATTTCGTAATTCCTCTGCCTTGTGACATTCTAAAAGCGACCTGAAATCTAAACGTTGAATCTTTAAAATAAAAACATGCCATATTCGATAAACTGTATTTTTCGAGGTATCTGATGCAATCGCTTTGAATAAATCTGTATACTTCTTTTATAGAATACCTGTACCCCCCCGAATGTTTATTCATAACTTTCCCCCAAATCATATAGATAATTTTTCAGATGATCTTCAATATATTTTATCTCATAAAGATTACATTTTTCCTTTTGCCAAAGTCTAGTATTGTGAATTGACTTATCCGGGTTAAAGCATACTTTCTTTCTAGTATGATCTACGAGATCAAGACCAGCCCAAGCCGCCAATTCCACTGTGGTTTGTTCATATTTATAAATCATATCTTCAAATTGCAAAAAATGAATATTGTCATTTTGAGTTTGTCTATGTTTACCATTCTCTCTCGTATACAGAAACCATTTGCAAAATTCCTCTACATTTGATGGTATAATTCCATCGCGCCAATGATATTTTTCCAAAATAAAAATATCCCTCGGATCTCTGTCAACAATCACTACCTTAATATCGTTAAAGTACCTCAGATACTTTTCAGTGTTTGAAGATGGTACAATTTGATCTGCCATAATAATTTCTTTATCTTCACATACAGTCTCAAAAAGGTTTTCAATATATTCTCTTGTCAGGCGAAGAAATTTATCTTCAGTCGGATGAGCACAATATGTAATCTCTTTTTTCATTGTGTTTAAAGTGCGCTCGGGATCATTTCTCCAGAATGTAAGATGCAGTAGCTTATTTAATATCCTTTTTCTGAATAAAAATACAGGCCCCTTGTCTATTAAGTCATATTGCCACCAGCCATGATATGTAAAATCCGTCAACTGATTAATGTACTCCTTTGAGCACTTTTCCCATGATTCACCAAAAATTCCTTTGCATTTTTTGCTTAAAATATTGCCGCTATAATAATCCACAAGCTTTTGATACCGCTTAACAGCATGACCAGAATTATGCCGATTAAAATTTTCGACTAAATTATATTCCAGATCGGCAATTCCATCCGGATCATGCACAAAACGAAACTCCTCATCACCAAATGATGCGACACTATTAAATTCCGAAACAAAATCTGTCACTACACTTGAGCCAGATCCGTAATAACTCGCACAAGAAATAAATCTCATACTAATGCCCCCTTTTATTTCTACCGCCACATAATATGAATAAGAGTGACGGCAAGTATTCATCCATCATTGTCCAAGTTGCTAACATAGCAAATATTGAAATGATTTTAATGTTAAAAACAATCTATAATACTCTTGGATCAATAAAAGAATGGGAATTATGATTACTTATTTTTTTGCAGGAACTCCTGCAACCGTAATACCAGCTTCCAGAATGTCTTTTGTTACAACTGCACCAGCACCAATAGCAACATCAGAAGCAACCGTTCAAACTTCCATATTTCATCCTTTATAATCCCTGGTCTTTTCTTAGTGTAATGTAATGCCAATCTGTCCTGTTCGAGATATTCTTTCATTTCTTTTTTTGGATTGAATCATCTTTATTCTCCTTTTTTGCACACATCATCCAAAACCAATTGAAGCTGTCTCCTTATCGTTTCTGGTTTAAAGTCGCATAAACGTCGTTTCCCTTTAACTTGGTAATCCTCATACATCTTTCTATCAGCATACATGCAATGTATTTTTTCTGCCATATCCTCAGGATCCTGTACCCGGCAAAGCAATCCATATTCATCGTTTCCTATAATTTCACGCGGTCCAACTTTTGAGTCAGTAACGACCATAGGCAAATCAAATGCCATTGCTTCCAACATAACTGTCGGCAATCCTTCTCCGGCTACACTGGCGTGAACAAGCATATATGCTGCTGAATAATAATTCTGGACATCAAGACGACTTCCTTCAAAGAAAACATGACTAGCTATCTTCTTCCCCATACCCTGCACATACTCCTCCACCTTACTTTTATCCGGACCATCACCAACAAATACCAAATTTAAATCATCTCCGTATTTTTCCATACATAATTTAAATGCGGATGCAACAGTAAATTGATCTTTATGCGGATACTGAAATCTCGATACCATTAAAAGAAATCTGCCATATCTGTTTTTTAATTCATCTACAAATTGACGGTCAAGCGTTTTTTCATTCAAAAATATTGGATTATATAATTTGTGTATATTTAATTTACAAAAATTATTATAAGATAATATTTCCTCTTGCGCATCATCTACCAAAACAATCAAATTTTTTATCTTCTGATGTAAATTAAAAAAACCGTCTGAAGCCAACAAATAACCATATAATGCCCCGTGTAACCAACACATCTTATATTTTGCTTTTACATAGTTCTTAGCAACAAATGTCAAGTCATTATAATGCCCAGAAAAAGCGATTGCCAAATCATATTTTTCTCTTGAAATTTTGCGAAACCGACATATAAATTTATACACTACATTCGCAAGGCTGAACAGCGTATATGCGCACGGATACAGATAGCGACCCCAAAAATTCATTTTTATCATTTTTGAATAGCGCTCCGGCGCCATCCATCTTGGATATTTTATTGTCTTATATTCGCAATTCTTTGGATATTCTTTGATCATTTCGTTTAGCTTCGGTACTAAATTTATTATAATCACGTCATGGCCGAGCTGTCGAAGAAGCTTGGCATAATCGGCTCCTACACGCTCAATGCCGCCTATTTGCAGACCATCAAATATCATTGCGATTTTCATTTTTATTCCTCCGTGGTGAAAATAATTTCCGTAAAATCCAACAAAAGCATCCTACGATACGCTGTTAATTTATATAATAATCCTGCAATACTTTTGCAGTCGTTTCAATATCATATCCTACTGCATGGATTTCTGCAGTTGTATTGCGACGAAGGCAGTGACTATCTAAAATATCCTTTGAAATTTTAGCCCATTCAATTGCAGATAAATTTAATGACACTCTATGAATATAATCAGTCAAATCAATCTCGTTCGAAATAGTATCCGATATTAAACATGGCAACGCTGCAGCCTGCGCCTCGACCAAAGTAACAGGTAAGCCTTCATATCTTGATGGGAATATCATAATGTCCATTGCTTGACAAATCTCATTTACGTCTTGCCTTATCCCCATGAGAGTAACATACTCACTTAAATCATTATCAGATACATATTTGAGAATTTGCTGTTCATACTCTCCTTTTCCAACCAATACGAGCCGAACTGAACTGTCCAATTTTATGAGTTCTCGAAATATTTTTAAAAGAAAAATATGATTTTTAGGATATGTAAAACTACCAACGTGACCTACGATTTTATTGTTTGACCAACCATTTTTTATGCGAACACGATTTCTAATATCTTCTGAATAGCAAAATCGGCTTGTGTCTATTCCGTTTTTTATGATGCTAAAACGTCCGCCTTCCCCATATAACCACTTCCCTGCTTCTTCTGAGCACGCAAATCTGGCAACTTTCGCTTTGGCCAACACTGGTCTGAATAATTTATGTGCTTTTAGATGATATAACGTATTAGTAGAATGAGAGTGTACAATTACTTTAGGTATGCCCACCATTTTTGCAATTGTCGCGTCTATATAGCCGTTCATGGCGTGCTGAGTGTGTATGTGAAACGCAGAAAATTCCCCACTGTGACCTTTGAGAAATTTAAACAATTTTATGCCTGTATCTATTGTTGTGCTGTGCAGAACTCTCTTTTCAGAAAGATGATAAACTGTACCTCCAAGAGATTCGATTTCATCTTCATATTCGCCTCTTTGCTCAAGCGAGCAAAGAAAGTCAAACATTACATTTCGCCTATCGATTTTGCGAAAAACGTTCATAATGAACGTTTCTTCACCGGCCCTGTTCATTATTGCAACATAATGTAATACATGAAGCTTATTTTTTTGATTCACTGAATATCCTCCTCGCACCTCATCGGTGTAAACTAATAACTCCAGATCCTCCAGTCATATATAAGGTTTCTCCTACAATTAAATCTCCATATCCACTTACCATTTGAACAGCAAAGTGTGCTACCTCGCTCGGTAATGCGTATCTCCCCATTGGTGTAGTTGTATGACCGATTTCCGTAGCATCCGTTTTACCAACCATATTAGTTGCCACTGGTCCAGGTGCTAATGCATTCACAATAATTTGATGCTTTATAAGTTCATCTGCTAAGCCTTTTGTTATTCCTGATACTGCTAATTTAGATATTATATATGGTGTAGATGCGGGACGCAAAGCTGAGGATGATGAAATATTCAATATATGTCCATGGATATTATTCTTTATCATATATTTCGCAACAGCTTGAGATATAAAATATAATCCTTTGGCATTGACAGCCATAACGCAATCATATACTTTCTCAGTCACATCTAAAAAATTTGACGGATCATTTATACCTGCGCAGTTGATTAGGATATCAAGTTTATGACTTTCAAACATTCCCAATACTTCCTGTATTTTATCATCAAAACAGCAAACATTCTCCATATTCAAAACAATGCCTTTTACATTTTCTGAATTCAGCTCGCTAACTACACAATTTAGTTTTGTTTGGTTTGTCCCCGTAATAACAACTTGACATCCATGGTTAAGCATTTCTATAGCAATTGCCTTCCCGATACCACCGCTGCCCCCTGTAATCAAAGCAACTTTCCCTCTAAACAAATCGTCTCCATCACTCGAAATAAGAATAGGTATTTTTTCTTTAGTCCGTAACAAATGCAGCGCTTGTTTGAAAATATCTTTGATTCTACTCATGATTCCTCCCACAGATTTAATTATCTGTACGATACTTTTTTATTGCTTTTGTTACTTTCGTTCCCAAAATATCTTTTACCATCTCTTTTGCAGTCACATTTCCGCTTTTTAAGATTGTAGTCATTAATTCTAATGATTTGCTTTCATCTTCAGGCTGAGTAAAAATCTCCAAAAGAATTGGCTTATCAGTTCTCTGACTCTGCACAAAATGCTCTTTTATTTTTTCAAATTCAACTTTGCTTGAAGCAGATAGATACTCAAAGCCTAAATCCTCAGCGTAATGTCTTATAAGGCATGGAGACATATCCGCAAAATGTCCTGCTGCCGCAATATATTTATCTACATTTTCTCCAAACATGGATGCCCAACTAATAGAATTGCGGAATTCACTTCCTCGACCATTATTTACTACCATCAGCCTCAAATTATTGCCAATATGTCTATTCCCTAAGGCATTCATATCGTAGAAGAAAGCGAGATCACCTACAATCCCAAAATAAAGTTTTTTCTCATCCACCAATGAAGCACCAACTAGCGAAGATATACCTCCATCTATGCCAAATCCCCCAACATTGCAAAATCCATTAATGCCTTGTTGCAGTTCGAAATAGTTCCAGCTCCTCAGTGAGTTTAGTATTCCAAAATGAATTATTGAACCTTTTGGAATTAAAGGTGCTAATTCATGCGCAGTCCAAACATTTGAAAAAGGCAATTCGGGAATTTTTGAAAATACCTTATTATTCTCTTCAATCCATTCATTTAAGTAATAATTGGTTTTAGAATCAGAGTTAGTATACTTTTTGAAGAAGGTAATTTCGTCCATTTCAAATACATATTTTAGTGCTTTAAATGTATCTCTCAGTTCTCCGTCCGGATGTACACGCCACACTGATTTTGGGTTAATAGCCATATAACTTCCAGATATTTCACCAATATGAATTAATAATTCAACTTGTGTACATTTAGATTTGTATAGGCGCTGTCCACATAATGCATTTGGTAAAATCCTATATTTCCCCCAATAGTTACTTGTATGGTCACATAAAACGACAGCATTATTAGAAGCACAAAAATCATCCACTGCTATTGTTAGCTCCTCAGTCCATTTTTCATGCGCACCAACAAACACCGCCACACGAGAAGAAGTTATTTGTGGAAAATCATCATATATTTGTATTCTTTCAATTTTTCGAACAGAAGGAAGTTCTTTAATGGAAAAATCCGTACTGTATTCTGTAGTGAGATTGATATGTACGGGTCCTCCACCGTTTCTTTTTAATTCCAATAAAGCATTATTTACTTTTACTACGCATGACCATTCAGATTCACCATCATGTACAGATGGCAAATGAACACTCAAATTGGCAATATCATTAGGCAAAACTTCACGATCTACAACCTGCGGTATATTTTGATGAACTCTTTCAATAGACTGAGTTGATGTAATCGCCAAAACCGGAAGGTGACGATAATAAGCCTCTGTAAGTCCTGGCATATAATTTCGTGAGGCCGTAGCTCCTGTGCAACTCAATGCAACAGGTTCACCTGTTTCTGCTGAAAGTCCACACGCCATATACGCTGCAGATCTTTCATCAACACATGAATATACCTGAAAGAATGCATCTTGTTGAACACTAGCAATAAAGCATATGTTAGTGCTTCCTGGACTTGCAACTATTTTTTTTATTCCATGCTCTTTCATAAGTTGAATAAGAATCTGAGTGTTTTTTTCAGATGTATAATAATTACTCATTATCGTTCCCTCACCTTATTTCAAATTTTTAAACCCTGCGATTTTTTTGACCTCTATCAATAGGGTCTTACGTTTGATGACCATTATCAGTAATCCGCAAATCATAATTCCATATCTAATAATTCGATGAGAATATGTTGATAAGAGGATCAAGCCAATTAGCATAATCAATAATGTTATGCCGCCTAATACTTTTTTACTATATGCAGCTTGACCAGGATGATACTTTTTAATGAGTCTGTTCATAAATATAAAATGAAACAACGAATACAGGATATAACAAAACAGTGTTGTGTATCCAGCAGCATAATAACCAAATACCGGAATAAAGATATAGTTTAATCACAATCATTATTGTTTTTACCGATATGTCCAACATATACGCAGCTATTGAACAGGCACAATAAGATTAAGAAACGG
>CANRJU010000023.1 GCA_947631075.1 uncultured Lachnospiraceae bacterium | reverse complement strand
CGGAGGTGATACACATGAGCATATATGAATTTGACGAGGAAAAATACCACAAGGCGCTGCGCCAGGAGAACTGGGAGGAAGGCCGGGAATTTGGCCGGAATGAGGGCCGAGAAGAGGGCATTAAGGAAAGAGACAAAAACATTGCTTTTCGCTTGTTCGACAAAAATAAGCCTCTGGAGGATGTCAGCGACACGCTGGGAATATCTATGGATTATGCTCTGGATCTGCACCAGCAGTATGAACATAGGGTGCACGAGGAGTCAAATTACGGGGAAAAGTAAAGTTTAATTATTTTAGACATAAAGCCTACCTTATAAGTTCAA
Source organism: uncultured Lachnospiraceae bacterium (assembly GCA_947631075.1). GTDB lineage: Bacteria > Bacillota > Clostridia > Lachnospirales > Lachnospiraceae > Eubacterium_F. The sequence continues at coordinate 17,695 of CANRJU010000023.1, read as the reverse complement.
GTAAACTCAGACCGTAAACCTCAGAGCGTCAGCTCTGGGGTTTTCTTATAAAGAGTCAAGAAACTACAGGAGGTTTGGATGATATCAAGAACCGGCCTTTCGGCACTGCCTGCACTTACCCATTATTTACCCCTCTATAATATAAAACGTTTCAAATCGGAAAAACCTAACAGGATTTTTTTATTTTATGTAAGTTTTATACTTTTTTAATGTTTCTTACTATAATCCATAGTAATCGTGAGGCATTGGCAGCAAACGAGGGACTGCGCCACAGCAGCTACAGCAAGGGCATTGTGCTGGACATAGTGGTACAGTTCGAGGACGGATCCATTTGCAATACTATGCTTACATATGTCTGGATGTATTCAAGGAGGAAAAGCCGCGCATCGGTGAGAAAATCGACACATGGCTGGAGTTTCTGACGATACAGGACACGGATAAGATGGAAACCTTCCTAAAGAAAAATAAGTCTTTTCAAAATGTGTACGAACGTGTTATACTAATATTATAAATAATATCGTCAAAAGACCGTGAGGGGCTGATGAATATGATTACAGATATGTTAGCAAATGAGGATATCGCAGGGAGCATTAACCGGACGAATGAATCGATTATTAAGCGGCTGAGACGGGAGATAAAAGAACGGAAGGAGGCTCTAAAAAAGCAAGCTGCGACCCTAAAGAAGAAAGAGGCTGCTTTAAAAGAGAAAGAGGCTGCGCACCGCTTGGAGATTCAGGAGAAGGACGCTCTGATCCGGGAGCTACAGCAGCAATTGGCTGCTAAGAAATCCGACTGAACGGAAAAAGTCTCGTTCTGCCTTCTGCTGATTATGTACGATTCTGCTATAAATAAAAAAATAGAGCGCCGTCGCAACGCCGCCCTTACTAAAACACAGATGTGTTTTATGATTCTAAGCATAGTATATGCAATTTTGGATTAAATGTCAATATATTTTTTTATTATCCATATAAATTTTTTATAATCTTATAAACAAAGTCGTACGTGCTTATTATCAATTGGTTTTTCTCAAAAAAGCTCTTATGCCGTTTTAATCGATCACTGAATAATATCTTCATTTTTTCGACTTGATGTTTTTTTACTTGTTCAGACACAATCATGTCATATACACATAACATACTAACAAATTCCAAAACCACTCGGCAAGATAATTTCTTTTTTCTTTGATTTTTATTTATATCCGACATATCAGATATTCTTTTTATAATTGCAAGCGGTGGCTTGGAATTCCCTGCATTCAAATCAGCAATAATACAATTATTATGTGCACATCCATTTCTTAAACTTTTTACAAGATTTATCATAGATATGTCAATCGGCATATCACCTTTTATATCGTAGTAGTATTGATAGAATCGAATAAAATCTCCAAAACTTAACAACTCCATCAATACCCAGACGGGACAATCAAAATTATCTATCCTGTTTTTCCGTTTTCCATTTCCATCCATTACACATTGGAGTGAAAAATATTTTTTTATTAATTTTTCGGTAAACGGTGACGCGCTGGCTGCTTCTATTTTACTAACAATATACGGATTATTTTTCAAAAAATTATCAACTATACCATATCCATCTTCTTTATCATCTTTCTCCAGGTTTTCCAAAAGAAGCACCTTCAAATCATGCTCAATATCAATGCACATTCTCATAATCAAATTTCTTAAATGCATGTCTATAGTTGATAACTCCTGTAAATACGCAAAATCCAAATCGATATATTTGCCTTTCATTGCGCCATTTTGATATTTTTGATAATTTTTTCTATATGAAGCAGTTCGCAAATAATTGTTTACTTGTGATAAATATTTCTCTGCTTCTTCTTCCGCTATGTATTTAAATGTAACACCCTTTTCATCTCGTAATTTATTTACTAGATCTTTTGAAGTCATCTTTGGCTTACTTATTTTATTCATTGTCCCCTCTTATATCATCATATTCCCTTGACAATGCATATGCAATGTCATATACTTTTTCTTTGCTCCGTTCAGCGCCTTACGTTTCTCATTTTTACTTGCGCAAGATATCTCCCGTTCTTCCCATACATTCCACTAGCAACAATACCAATTAAAAAACTCGTCCTAGAGCACAAGCAAAGCAGAGTATACTACAGCACAACAAGAACATATTCAGAACTGCTAATTATCAATTACTGCTTTAAGAATAAAATTATTATATCACAAAAAGAGGAGATTACAATTAGTAATTGTGTACAAAAAATATTTAAGATTTTTGTGAAAAAACACGATACTTTGTCATTTTACGAAAATAAATGTCCTAAACATTCTCCAAGCTGCGTACAATTGCATGTTCTAAAAAGTCCATTTCGTCTTTTTTAATATAATAATTAGGCATCACCCGAAATGTCCTTCCCTGCCGGACAGCCTGTATCAACACCCCATTGTGCTCCATTTCCTGAATAAACCTCTTGCTGAACTCCCTGCAGTCCTCAACCACAGTATCGTCAATATCAAAGGCACACATCAGGCCATTGCCGCGGACATTTATCAATTTATCTGTCGTCATACACGCTCTTTCCAATACCATCTTCAGATATTCACCTTTTTTCTCATTGCTTTTCAACAATTCGTTCCTATTAATTTCATCAACCACAAACGATACTGCCGCTGCTGAGACCGGATCATTCTGATGCGAACTAAAATGCACCAGCTTTCCCTCTATCCTACCTGCCGTTTCTTCCGAAAACGTGACTGCGCTGACTGCAAGCCCCATCCCCATTGCCTTGGCTGTCACCAATATATCCGGTACAATGTCAGCCTTTTGGTATGCATACCATTTTCCGCTTCTGCCAAACCCACACTGACATTCATCAAAAATCAATATCGCCCCATACTGATCACATAATTCGCGTACCCGTTTTAAATACTCACAGGGAACAGTAACCATCCCGCCAACCCCAATAACCGGCTCCATCAAAACAGCAGCAAGATTGTCGCCCGCCGTCTTAAATTTCATCTCTAGGTCTTTTATGCAGGCATCATAAAAATCTTCCTCTGAAATCGTCCTGTCTGAGTGAATATAATCAGGAGTTTTTACGGATACGGAGTCCGGCACAAACGGTCTAGCCCACATCCCTCCCATGGTACTTCCTTGGGATGCCAGCGTGAGACCATGATACCCTTGGTCAAATCCCATAACTCCTGTCCGGCCAGTCATATATTTGGCATATCTCAGTGCGGCCTCATTTGCCTCGGATCCCGTAGAAAGGAATATCGTTTTTTTTAATTTATAATCTGTCGTGGATGCCATTTTTTCTGCAGCAATATAAATCTCTGGCGAAAGCAACGACGTATTCGTATGATATATCCTATTCATCTGATTCGTTATGCAATCAATAAACGGCTTATAAGCATGTCCAAAAATCATACAGAACTGGCCAGCATTAAGATCCAGATATTTGTTCCCGTCTATATCCCACACCATGGATCCATCACCCTTCTCTATGATGGATTCTGAATAGTGTGTTGCCTCAAACAGATACTTTCCATCCATTTTTTTTATATCGAAAGTTTCCATAATCATTCCCCTTTCAAAGACCTAAGTCCATTCTCCAGACTGACTTCCGGCACAAATCCTATTCTATCCTCCGCCTTGGCAATATCAGGCACATTATCCACACCAAACGTCTTGTCTAAGATATCATATTTAAAATCCTTTTCAAAAACATTTACCATCATTTCAACCAACCGCTGCATGGATACAATATCATTTCCAGCGATATTATAAACATCTTCTGGTACATCGCCCATGCATATAATAATCGACTGAACTGCGTCATCAACATACAAAAAACGACGTCTCTCCTTGCCATCTGTCCATATGTCAAACTTCCCGTCATTTAGAATAGCTTCCCTAATAATCGGAATTATGCGGACTATTGGCTCATTCGGACCATACACCTGAGCAAACCGTAATATAACACATTCCGCATTACTGGATGCACATATATCTCGTGCATAGAACTCACCACAATATTTTGCCAGTCCATACGGAGTAGCAATCCCAGGAACCTCTTTCTCAGTAAATTCGAATATGTTACATGCTCCAAGGACATCCACGCTGCTCGCGTAAATAAGCCTTACGCCTTCTTGAACAAATGCCGAGGCACAATTAATAAACGGAACCAATGTTGATTCCATAGCATCTGCATAACTCTCCTTTTTGCTGTCGCGCAAAGGTATGTTGGCAGCCAAATAAATCAGAATGTCATATTTCCCGGCAACTTCCTCCAGCGCAGCCTGGTTGCGCAAATCACACATCTGATAATCCGTAAAACAGCTTTTCTCCCTCCTGCTCCGTGTAAGCACAGTGGAACATATGCCATGCTTCTCAAAGAATCTTATCACATTCTTTCCGATAAATCCTGTACCGCCTGCAATTAGTATTTTCTTGTTTCTCAAACTGTCCCAATTAACTTTTTCTTCCCACTTATAATTCATACGTCTCATACCTCCTGGCGTAATTCTTTCCTAACTGTATATCGCCAAACCTGCACATCTCACCATCTGCAATGTGGATGGCTTCCTCTGCAAGATTACAGCCCGCCATAAAAGAAAAAAAGCTTCCAGCGGAAAACCTGGGATTTATCTCTACGATTTGTGCCCGGCCGTCCCTTACTATAAATTCCGCATTTACCACGCCATTTAATTCTAATTTTTCAGCAATTTCCTGACAGGCAGATTCAACTAACGGATTATTAACTGTCCGGACAGCTATTCCGCAACCATTTTTATTTCTTATGACTTCTAATCTCTGTACACATTGGTATTGACCATACCTATTATTCTGTATTAGGTCGGCTGTAATGTTCTCCCCCCGCACATACTCCTGCACAATGCAATTTTTTAAATCGCATATTTCCAATTCTTTCCGATTATGAACCACCCGACATCCATTACTGGCCCGGCCTTCTATCGGCTTTACAAAAACTGGATATATTAGACTATCCTCTTTTCCATATGTCTTAATCGCATATTCCGGCATATTCCGTGCTGTCCATTCGCCAAAATTATCCTTATAATGAGAAATAAGAACCAACTTTTCATTCGCAATGCATAACTTTACGTGAATGTCCTCAAATAGCTGCCGGTTCTTCGTATAATTAACAACCTCTTCATCTATCACCGGAAATATGTACTCCACTTGATGCTCTTGACAGAATCTCAGCACAAAGTTCAGGAACTCTTCAGGATTGTCCACAGAAGAAGGAAACTGATAAAACTCATTCACATCCTTCGAAGTCGCTATCAATTCTGCCTCATAGATATCCGCTCCAATAATATAAAAATCACCCTGCGCCATCCTTAATTCCTGAATAATCGATGTTGCTGTAATCGTTCCAATCGCCGTAATCAAGATTCTTTTCATATCACCGAGCCTCCCTGTCATAAATTATCTTTTCCTCTTTTTAATTGTACTAAGCAGCCATCTAAAATCATTTCTGTAGATTAAGATAAACAATATGGTTACTACTAATGCAGCTCCTGATCCGATAAGAGTATTTTGGGAAAAAAAGAGTCTCCAACAAACCATAAAGCCTACCATAATCAACACGGATTCAATAAATTTTCCTGTCAACACCATAAGTTTCATCCGACATAACACAAGCACGCAAACCAAATCTGAAACCAAATAACCTGTTAAAGTCGCAACAGCTGCCCCCTCTATGCCCCAGACAGGAATTAGCACCCAATTGATTCCAATATTCAATATTGCACCGATAGAAAGGATAAACATACTCGGCCAAGTCTTTTTAATAACCAGAAATTGGTTGCATGCAACCTGAAACAACATCTGTAGAAGCGGAGCAAAAAACAAATATGGTGCTGCAATATAACCAGTAGAATACTGCTCTGTAAACAATACACGAAACAATATGTAGCTCCAGGCACACATGAACGAAGTAACTACAAAAGAAATTACTCCCAAATATTCAAAAATCATTGAATTATTCTTAACCTGATTTTCTTCCCTCATCGTAGAAAAAGCAAAAAATTGCCATCCACCGGCAAAAGCCGTATAAACCAGTTGACTTATATGTCCCAGTTTGGAACTGACCGAATATATTCCTGCTGCTCCCACACCTAATATATTCGTAATCATAATCTTATCACAGGAATTAAATATCCAGTAAATGAGAAAATTGGGCAATAGCGGAATCGCCAGAGCCAATAACTGTTTAAGCAGCTTCCCATCAAACATTTTCAGATGGAACCATTCATGATTAAGCACCCCAAAAGAAATCTCCATAATCATTCCGGAAATCACTGCTGCCAACGGAAGGGCTATAACGTAATAACCCGCTAATAGCATCGGAACAGAAACAGTATAAGAAATCAACGGCCCCAACGTATTGGTAATGAGGTATATCTTGCGCTTATTCTGCATTCGTGTTGGTGCGGATATAATACTATTTGTTGCACCAACAAGCGTAGCCATCGCAGACAGATAAACAATAAAAGCATATCTTCTGTTACTGAAAAAATATTGTGCAATTACTGATTTGAGCACAATCATAATCATAAATACAATTATTGATGTCATAATTGTGAACATCAGCGCTGTCGAGCAGACTCTTTTTTTATATTTTTCCTCCTCTTTTTCAAAAAACATTCTGTACATGGCATCATACATTCCCATTACAGCTAATGCGCTACCAAACTGAACAACTGTGTTAGAAAGATCACTGATTCCATAATATTCTGTTGTCGGCATCAGCCGTGTAACAATAGGCACCATAATTAACGGAATCAGTTTGCTGATGATACCACCAAAACCGTATACCAGAAAGTTTTCTAAAAACAGTTTTAGTTTATTCATGATATTTTTTCTTTATCCTCTTTCCCATTATTGGAATTCATTTAATGCCTCAATGACATATTGTATTTCTTTATCAGTCATCCCATAATACATAGGAATGCTCAGTTCCGTTGCGCTGATTTCTTCTGCAATGGGAAAGTCACCAACTTTATAATCCAACTCCTTATAGCACTCCTGTAAATGAATAGGTATTGGATAATGCTTATTTGTACTGATTCCTTTTTCTTTTAAATATACTTCAAGAGCATCCCGTCTTCTGCAACGAATTGCAAATACATGCCAAACCGGAGCCACATCTTCTGGAACATATGGCAAAACAATTTCTGGATTACAGATTTCCCGCATATAAATTGAGGCTATCCTGCGCCTTTCAGCATTCATTCTATCTAAATGTGGTAACTTGACAGAGAGAAATGCTGCCTGCAATTCATCCAGTCTTGAATTGTGTCCTTGATAAATATGATGATATTTATAGTCAGAACCATAATTTCCAAGAGCACGAACTTTATCCGATGTTATTTTACTATTAGTTATTATAGCGCCTGCATCCCCCAAAGCTCCCAAATTCTTCCCTGGATAAAAAGAAAATCCTGCGGCATCGCCAAAAGTTCCTACCTTTTGACCTTTATATGTGGCACCATGTGCTTGTGCGCAATCCTCTACGACATAAAGATGATATTTATGAGAAATATCCAAAATTGAATCCATATCGCAGGCTTGACCATACAGATGAACAGGCATAATGGCTTTTGTCCTATTTGTAATGGCTTTTTCTATCTTCGCAGGATCAATATTAAATGTCTTAATATCCGGTTCTACAAATACTGGCGTAGCTCCTACATAAGTAACAGCCAAAGCAGTGGCAATATATGTATTGGATGGCACTATAACCTCATCGCCTTTACTAACTCCAAACGCTTTTAAAATGAGCATAAGGGCATCCAATCCATTACCAACACCAATACAATAATTTGTACCACAATAATTTGAAAATGCCTCTTCAAAATCCCTGTCTTTTTCACCTGCTATATACCATGATTTTTCAAAAACATCTTCAAAAGCTTTTTTCAAATCCTGACCTAATTCGTGCTCCATAGGAACAAAACTGACAAATGGAATCTTCATTGTCTAGCCCGCCTTTTTAATATGATTAGTATATTTTTATAGATTCTATTAAACACCATGCGCAAAAAAATTCCAATTGCAATAGAAGATAAATATACAACAAAAACAATATACTCTGAAAAATGCAAACTTTTTATTTCATATTCATAAATTTGTTGAATTACTGTTGAAAATAGCCAAATCCATAAAGATTTCTCCCCTAAAAATTCAATCCATTTAATACTATGATTTACATATAGATAACTAATAAACAACGTAATTATCGGTGTTAAAAATATATCCATCCAAGCATCGCTTGGATTTTTAGATAGCAACACTCTTAACATGGCACAAAGAATAATCACTGTTACACACATAATTTTTGCAGTTATATTCAGATTATCCAACAATAAAAAAACACGCGAAAAAGCATTTGTGTATGATGCTAACATTCCTAAAATAAATATCAAAAGAAATAAACTACTTCCTTTATGAAGGAAAAAATGTGACACAATAAAAATACACAGGGCAGTTCCACCCCCCCACAAAAGCTTTTTAGTCTCTCGATTTTTCATTCCTACAAGCATTTCCATCAAAGAGGGTGCTAATATAAGCATATAAATATACTGACTAACATACCACCATCCCCCATTAAACGACATATCATATGTTGTAAATGCTAATAAAATTTTTTTCAAGCTAACACCTGCTTTGATTATTTCAAAAGGTGCTACACATACAAGAATAAACCAATAACTAAGTATAAATAGATACAATTTTTTAATTATAGAAATACAATTTTGAAGATAAGTTGTATTTCTGCTCAATGCAAGACATATTCCATAACCCGAACAAAAAGAAAAAATGGAAGTACATATTCTACAAAGCCATGCTATTTTCTGTTCGATAAATAATGCATCACCAAAAACAAATGATTCATGTGGAAAAGAAATCGCAAATTGATGATGGTAAATCATAAGAAGGACAGCTATTCCTTGCATCAACCTTGAACACTCTTTTGTAAATGTCTTTCTTTGCCCTGTTAAGCCATCAGTCACTTTCAATCCCCCTAATCTTATTTGCAAACTCATTACTTAATTATGTATTACAATCCTCGCTATTGACCTTTACAAATTCCAAAAATTCTTCATAATTTCTAATGTAATCCGTTTCATCATAAAGCTCAGAGGCTAGCACCAACAAAACAGCATCCGGCGAAAAATCAAACATTTCTCTCCACATCGCATTTGACACATAAAGTCCTTCATATGGTTTCTCTAGCGGAACAATCTTCTTTTCTCTTCCGTTGTCCAATTGTATTTTACAACTTCCATGAATACAAACCAATATTTGTTGTAATGATTTATGTGCGTGAAACCCTCTTCTTACTGAATCAACTGTGTCGTACATATAATAAACTCGCTTAATTCTAAAAGGGATATCTTTGAATTCTTCCAATGCCACTAATTGTCCTCGATCATCCCCATGTGGTTGAAACATGTACTTAATTACCTGCATTTTTTCACCTCATTTATATAAATATATATTTTATCAATGCATTTATTAAATTTTCTGCGCAAATTATATATAATCTTATCTGCGCACTGCAATGGATATTTTAGACAGACAAGAAACCTCTCTCTGTTATTTTCACAAACGATTTTTCGTTGATAAAATCGAACTCTTTTTTGTGTAAAAAAATCCATCTCTTCGATGTGCGCTTCTCTATCTCGATTGTTAAACAAAAGCATATCTTTTTTTGCGATTGAATTTGATGTATTGGAGACCCCTCCCAAATAATATTTTACAGAAACAATATCATGTGCGAACGATATAACATTATCATTCCATGTATAGTAAACATAAAAAGGAAAATCTTCTATCAGTTTGTATCCGCCATCATAACCAATTTTCAAAAATTCTTCTCTATTAAACGCTGTAGAACTACCAGATGCCATATCATAAAATTCATCAGATATTAAAGCTTTATATTGCTTATAAGGAGTATCCTTTTTTTTAATTATTTTCCTTTCCATTAAATGTGGCAAATAATACAGTGGTCTTTTTTTATGCTCACTAAAAACAATTCTACTTGTACATAACACATTACACCGCAATTCAATAAATCTATCTACAATATGATCTATGGCTGTTTTATCATAAAACTCATCATCTCCTGCAAGATTTATTACGTATTTCCCATGTGCCTTTGCAAACGCATTTTTTTGATGTTTTGCAGTCCCTACATTTTCATCGTTTTTAATTACTATAAAGTTTTTTAAATTACTTTTTTTGTACTGCTCTATATGTCGTTTTATTTTTTCCATAGGAAAGGAGTCACATCCATCATCCGAAACAATATACTCTATTTCTTGATAATCTTGATTCAAAACAGAATCAATACATTGAAATAATCTTTCATACCTTTGGTATGTTAATGTAACTACTGTAACGAGTGGTGTTATGTTAGAGTCCATTAGTTATTTCACGCCCTTTTTTATAATTTCCAAAATGGATAAAATTCTTATATAAGGTAAGGGGATTTTAAAAATCCTTTTTAGATATCCCACCTTCCATGGAGCATCTGTAAATTCTCTCAAAAATTTTTTTAAGTTAAATACGGATTCTGTAGGTTTAGCAACATATCTCCACGCTTCATCTTTTACTCTCATATTTCCAAATGCCTTAGCTACCTTTAATGATGGATTCAAAAAACAATCAAGAAACCCTTTCGAAAAAGCAAACTCATCACAGGGTAAATACTGACCTATCCCCTTAAAATTACTAACAAACAAAAGCGCCCCCTCCTGTATTGATTTAAAAATCTTTGCTGTCTGTGCGTCTTCATTCACGTATTCAAAATTATCAAAGCATAAGCTATACCTTTCATTTGAATATTCATAATTCACTAATGTTCCGTGATCAGCCATAAAAAACATTTCAAGTAATGAATTAATATTTTTTTCAAAATTATACAATTTTTCATTTTTTCCTTTTTCAAACAGATAGCCCTGCATATTCAAACTTTCTTGATTTTTACTTCCTGGAACTATCCCTAAATAATAACCATCAATTAGTATTTCATTATTCATACTAACCATACTACTAAAAGCCTTTTGCATATTGCCATACCATCCTATATCAACTATAGCAATAGATTTGGCAGTTCCGATAACTGTTTTAAGATATTGCCTAAAGCCTGCATAAGATTCTCTGGAATGTTCATAAATACGCACTTTCAAGTATTCATAGACATCTTTAACCGTTTGATTGTATTTGAGTTCTTTACCATCTAACTCTTCATCTATATCCAAATGAAATTTATTCAAACATTCCAGCTTGGATGTATTATCTATTCCCCATTTGTTCAGTATCCACCCCAAACTAACTCGCGATGGTATAAACATAGAATCAATAATATATTCATAATCCATATTAATCCAAAAAGAAGCTCTCAGTAATCCCTTTCTAGAAGCAAAAAAATACTTCGCAGCATTATTGCTTCCATATGCTTCTTCATATGCTCGTTTCATCAACTGCCCATCTCTTGACAAAAAAAGAATAACATCATATTTTTTTTGTGACAAATTTTCATGCAGCCATTTAATATATCCATACAAAAATGGCCCAAAATAATTATAACCAATAAAAGAGTCCCAATCTTGAAGTTCCCAATTACAGTATTTTTTAACTATTCTTGAAACTATCTGATTGGCTTTTTTGTTCGTAGCCAAATCGCTTTTATTCCCTTTTTCTGAGCACAATAATAATCGCATCTCCAGTTATCTCCAATATGTATAATCTCACGTTTGTTTACATTCTCTTTAGAAACAAGATAATCATATACTGACCCCGTTGCTTTTGAATATCCAATTTCGCATGACAAATATATAGCCGAATACCCCTTTATATTGTTTTTTTTCAGGATCTCTTCTAGAACCCATAAAGGCAAATACATATCCGATGTAATAATTACCCTGTTTCCATTTTTAATCATTAAATCAAATGTTTTTTTTACATTAATGTTATTTAGCTGACAAGCTTCTTTTTCTATCTCAATTTCCAATCCCTTGTATTTTCTTAATATTTCATAATTATATGACCTGTTGAAATACATATATATTTCATCCAATGTAATTTCTCTATTTAAATCTTGTCGTGCTCTTATTTGAGCTTCAATTCTTTTATCTTTAAAGTTTTCTATGCCATTTTCCCCATATATGTTCTTGAATGCATATTGAACTATATTAAATATATCTTTTGGATCATCAACACATCTAGTAATTAAAGTATCAAAAAGATCGAATGAAATACATTTAAAACGGGATATTATGTTTACCACTTTTTCACATCTTTTTTTATTATTGCAATTCCAAATCATATTTTTCTCTTCTTTCATTTGCATTAACACTTAAAGTTGTTTTTTTATAATGATTCACCCCAAAAACAATACATATAAAAGGTAATTCTAATTCCAAAAAAACAGAAAAATCATTTAAAATCAAATTAGGTACAATTACAACAAATGCAAAAAACATAACTTTTCTAAAATCAATCTCATTCAAAAATGCTAGTTTTAGCATAAAAATAACATATGCCATTAGACCCAGAATACCTAAGCCTGTTGCCATCATCACAACACCGGAAATACATTTTAATACCCCTATTCCAAAACCTAATAATGGCCTTTCTGCCAACATACTTATACTATAATTGATGCCAGAAAAACGACTTGACTCTGATCCTGCAACTAAATTTGTAAAAGTTCCACCTGATATGACCTGAAATTGTTGTATTGCCAATCCAATACGATGCACGAGATAATTATCAGATTGAAGGAATTTTTCCACAAATACATCAGATATAAAAAACATTATAAAAGCACTTAAAACAGTTAAAAGAATAATAACGCCAATTCGTTTGGCAATCTTTTTTTCGTCTGATATTCCATAACAAAAATATATTATAGATAAAATCAAAACATAAATCACTCCAGCTAAAGTCATATTTAAAGCGATAAGAAGCACGGTAAGCATCCCCCAGATTGCTTCTCTCTTTTTCTCTTTTTTTGTCGTTGAAAACACATATGCCAGAACGAAAAAAATTCCACTATAAAAAAGCGATGTCATAAACATCCCCGGTTCTTTTGTCATTCCCTGAACAGGATAAACCAAGCCTCTTATATAGAGATAATTCTGCTGTGCCCCTTCTTCGCCCCAAATACTTATATAAAAATCTGTAAATACTTTTGTTTGGTAAATATTTGTAATGAGATATTCTAAAAATCCTAAAACAACTATAACCCTTGAATAAGTTGCTATCTTTTGTAAAATATCTTTCCAATCTTCATGCACAAACAATCGCTGCGATATCAACAACACAATAATTAAATTAATCAAAGAACTATAATATCCTGTTTCAATTGTCTCGGAAGATACATATTGTGTTTCAATATATCCATGGACATACTGATCCCAGTTTGAAACTAAAACTTCTCCTCTATATGGATAAATTAAAAATATTACATAATTTACAATTAAAACACATACTAAAATAGCTGCATATTTTAAAATCACGCTACTCATTATTAAATACTTCTGTTTTTGCATTACAAAAACAATTCCTAAAATTGCCATAAACATAAGCATGACTGGGTAAACAGAAATTGCATTTTCACCAAACTTTATGAAGTATCCCATTCTCACATTTGTACCTATAAATAAGGTTAATATAAAAATGTGTTTATATATATCCTTAATATTCTTATATTTAAAAAAAGAAAATATAATATACAAAAGAATCACTAAAGAACCAATTGTTATAGACACAAATTTACACCTCCCTAGCATTCATTATCAGTTACACTACACAAAGATAGTAACAGTTCTACTCCCTTTTTACTTTTCGTCTTTCATTTATTCTATCTATTTTTTTATATAATTTTCCTGCCACATGGGCAAACCTCATCCCCAAATAAGTACATCTGGCACCAATCCTATTTTTCCTCCGAAGTTCAGGTGTCTTGTCCTTTGCCACTACATCGCGGTAACACAATATGCTCTCCCATAATTTTTTCATTGATTCTTTATCCCTCGACGGCACTTGAATGAACACATAATAATTTAGTGCAAATGCACGGGCAAAAGCGGCTTCCCTTAAAGTCTCATCATATTCTGTAATATCATGCACCAATTCCTGGCCTATAACAGTAGAAATCATCTTCGCCGGGGTAAATTTCATACGCACAATTCCATTTTCCCGATACCGATAAGCGTATATCTTAGCATCCACTAATGTCACTCGCTTTGCCTCCATATATAATTTGTGGCTCGTTGCTGTATCTTCATGTAAATATCCTATCGGAAAACGAATTGACTCAAATATTTTTCGCTTGTATAATCTCAAAGGAATTCCTGTTGGTATTAATTGATATAACATCAATCGGATAGCTTCACGAGGTGAGATTTCCCGCATTGTACAATCAGAAGCATTATCAGACATTCTACAAATATCTTCATCTCCATCACAAAACGATAACACTTTTTCTATAGAAGAAATATCACTATCGTATTTCTGGATGCCTTGATATAAGATTTCAACAAAATATGGCGAAACAAAATCATCGCTGTCAATAAATGCAAGATATTCCCCACTACAAATATCAATCCCCGCATTGCGCGCAGAAGATAACCCTCCATTTTTTTTGTGAATAACTCGAATCCTATTATCTTTTAACATATATTCATCACACAAAGCACCACAATTATCCGGAGAACCATCATCTATAAGAATTATTTCTAAATTTTTATATGTTTGGGCAAGAATACTCTCCACACATTTGGGCAAATACTTTTCAACATTATAAATCGGAACAATTACACTTATTAAGGGCATCGAATCAATCATTTGAGCTATCATCCTTTTCATGTAATGAGGCAAGACTACTCATTAAGTTGTGCTTATTTTCTGAAGCATTAATTGTCGGTCTACCGAGATTATCTCTTGCTCCAATAGAACATTTGACTTCAATTAGACTCAACTCACTTCTTAGTTTTGCCAACACCAATTCTGCACCAAGATTGTCAAAGTTATCCACGCTGGCTGTACCTTGATAACCGCAACCCCTAGCAATTTTCACAAAATCAATTTTATTGGCAACTGTAGGCATTCCTCCTACAGTTTCATGTGCACCATTATTGATGATGATGTGAATCATGTTCCTCGGAGCATTCGCACCGATTACTGCCATCGCGCCCATGTGCATAAGAGCAGCTCCATCGCCATCTATAATCCAGATTTTCTTGTCCGGCTTCTGAATAGCTATCCCAAATGCAATAGACGATGCATGCCCCATCGAACCAACAGTCAAAAAATCTCTTTCATGACTCTCTCCCCTTGCTTCACGTATCTCAAAAAGTTCACGGCTGGCCTTGCCAGTCGTGGAAACAATCAAATCATCTCCGGCGTGCTCTACAATGTGCTCTATTATCTCCTCACGGGTCATTATATTGCCGTTCTCATATTTGACATTGCCTTCAAATTCCAATGCCCCTTTTCTGACTACAAATGCGGCCTGCTTGCCAGCAGCGAGAATCTCTTTAAATTCCACCATTTTCACAGTAAGCTCGTCCTCTGTAGTTTCTTTTGAAATAATAAAATGTGCAATGTCCATGTCCTCCAGCAGTTTCATCGTGACCTCACCCTGATAGATATGCTGAGGCTCATCGTGGACACCCGGCTCCCCCCGCCAGCCTATGATGAAAATACAGGGAATCGCATAGACCTTGTCATTCAAAAGAGACGCGACAGGATTGATGATATTCCCCTCGCCGCTGTTCTGTATGTACACGGCCGGGACTTTGCCGGTCGCCAGATGATAGCCGGCCGCCAGCCCCACAGCATTCCCCTCGTTGGCCGCTATGATATGGTGCTTCGGGTCGATTCCGTATGTATCCATCAGATAATCGCACAGAGCCCGGAGCTGGGAATCCGGGACACCTGCGTAAAAATCGGAATCTATAATCTTAACAAACTTTTCGACTTTCATCTATTGTCACCTCAAAATCTCATGATAAAGTTTATGAATGACTGCACCATCCAGCGCGACTGGGTGATTCCTTAACCGCTCAGGATTCACCGATGACACTAGCTCTAGGAATTGTTCATTGGATGCCTCCGGGATTTCAAATCCGAGCGACAAAAATATATCCTGCAGTTTCCCTGCCCCCTCCTGGGCACCGCTGCAGCCCATTGCCTGTCCGATCTCATCCAGTGTCCGGGCCATGTATTCCTGTCCTCTTGGATCAATGCATTTATCAGTATTTTCAATCATCCAAGGATATAGTACCCTGTCGCAAAGTATAGCCGCGTGTCCGTGGGCAATTCCATATAAGCCTGTCAATTTGTAACACATGGCATGCCCCGCGGTAGTCTGGGTGATGTTGATTGCTTTCCCGGCTGTGTGTGCCGCCATCAGCATCCCAGCGTTTCCATCCTCGGTGTTCTGTAGATAGCCATCCATATAAACAAGGATATTTTTGATTGCTTCCCTGCTGTATTCTTTACTCTCATCGGTACTATTAACTGACCAGTAAGATTCGATTGCGTGGCAGAGTGCGTCCATCATGGTCGCTTTTCTTTGATAGATAGGCAACGTTTTCAAGGCATCCGAGTTCATTAGCACGGTTTGCGGGATAAGACTGTCACTTGTTACACTTTGTTTTTTGCTTTCAAAATATATGACAGCATAGCGTGTCGCCTCCGAACCTGTTCCGGCAGTGGTAGGCATAGCGAGAAACGGTATGTCATTTGAAGTAATTTCCTGTTTCAGATATTCACCATTATCACCGCTGCCACTCATATTCGCATAAGCCTTAATGCATTTGGCGACATCCATTGCAGACCCACCGCCGACAGCGATAATCGAATCACAGCGCTCCCTGCGGAACAATCCAACACCTTTCACAACGCTGTCGTATTGCGGGTTCGACTGAAAATCCTTGAAAGGTATAATCTTCACCCCTTCATTTTCTGCCTGCTTCATATACTGATTGAACAATCCCATATATTTGATTGAATCATCACATACGAGCAGTACTGTTTTACAAGTGTTTTCTTGCAGCCAATTATTCAGTTCAAGATAATCAAATATTATCTTCTGCTCCATAATGGTACCTCTCACTCTTCCGGAATCAGCGTGATAATGTCTTTAATGCTCATACACTTATCATCACATTCCTTTGCCCTGTGGGTGCGCAGAATTGTTTCCGCTGCATCCTGCATGGCGGGGAAGCCTGTCCGCGTCAGCTGGTTTGCATATATGATGATATTTGCTCCTAACTGTTTCCACTCTTCCTCGTAAACCGTATTAAAAGATGTTGGAACCAGAACGATAGGCGTTGTTGAATCCTGCTCACGAAACTTAGCAATAAACTCCTTAATCTCGCTGGGATCCTTCTTACGGCTGTGGATCATGATCGCATCGGCTCCTGCCTTAACAAATGCAAAAGCTCGGTTTAAAGCATCGTCCATACCCCTTTCGAGGATGAGGCTTTCTATGCGCGCGCAAATCATGAAGTCCTTAGTTTTCTGTGCCTTTTTGCCGGCCGCAATCTTTGCGCTGAAATTCTCTATGCTGTCCTGCGTTTGCTGAACCTCGGTGCCGAAAAGGCTGTTTTTCTTCAGACCGGTTTTGTCCTCAATGATAATCATTGAAACGCCCATTCTTTCAAGC
>CANRJU010000022.1 GCA_947631075.1 uncultured Lachnospiraceae bacterium | reverse complement strand
TCTATGTCCGCCCCCTCTAACAGCTTCAGAAGGGCCTGCTGGACCGATTCGCCGCTGACGTCCCGTGTGTGGGCCTGCTGCTTTTTGGCGATCTTGTCGATCTCGTCGATGTAGACAATGCCGCGCTCGGCACGCTCCACGTCGTTGTCCGCGTTGGCCAGCAGCTTGGAAATCACACTCTCCACGTCGTCGCCGATATACCCCGCCTCCGTGAGAGCCGTGGCGTCCGTAATGGCCAACGGCACCTGCAAAAGACGCGCCATCGTCTTTACCATATAGGTCTTGCCGCTGCCGGTAGGACCGAGCAGGAGCATATTGGACTTCTCGATCTCGACGTCGTCCTCCCCGGACTTCTCCGCCAGCACCCTCTTGTAGTGGTTGTAAACGCCGACCGCCAGAATTTTCTTCGCGCGCTCCTGCCCCATGACGTACTCGTCCAGGTTGCCCTTGATGACGTGGGGAGCCGGGAGATTCCGCACATCCAGCGCCGGCGTCTCCTTCTTCTCTTTTTTCTTTGTCTTGACTTTATGTTTTTCTTGAAATTCCGTGGGCGGCTGCATGCTCATAGCCCCCAGGTTGATAATCTCCAGCCCCGGAATATGCGGCAGGCCCTGCATCCCGATCTGGTCGAACGTCTTTTGCATACAGTCCGAGCAGATGGTGATGTTGTTGGGTATGGTGATCATCTTCTCCACCTTGCTCTCCGGCCGGTGGCACATATAACAGATCTTCTCGTAGCCGTCTTTTTTCTCATCGTTATTATTGGTATTCTGATCCATGTTTTTAATTTCCTCGCTCATATTAAACCTCATTCCGGAGCGTTTACGCGACGGGGCGATGAGAAAGCTGCGTAGCAGTTTCTCATCTGCCATCAAAGCAATTTGTGAGCGCTCCAAAGAACTGAAAGTTCTTCTCACAAATTGCCGTGTGAAAAATAAGCTATCGAGCTTATTTTTCACATTAACCTCATTTCGGAGCATTTTTTCTCATTCCAAAACATTTACTTGACAACGCGCACAAATCCCACCGCAAAACACTGCGGTGGGATTATTATACACGATTTATGCGATTTAGTAAATACTTCCCCACGGAATAACCTGAGAACCGTCTCCGCTGCCATAACCGTTGCCGTAGTTCGGAGTCGTCTGGCTCGAATCATCCTCTTCTTCATCCAGGCCGTCCAGCGTATCCTTGCTCTCCAGCGTCACCTTGAACTCTCTGTCCTTGTACTCGCCGTCGTCGCTGCGCTTCACCTTCAGCGTCACGTCCGTGCCCACCTTGGTGTTGTTGACAATCTCCTGTACCTCGTTGATAGTCTTTACCTCCCGGCCGTTCACAGCCACAATGACGTCGCCCTGCTTCACGCCCGCCTTATAGGCTGCTCCCGTATCAGAAATGCTTGCCACATAGACGCCTACCGGTATGCCGTATGCGTCGCTGACATCCTCTGAAATAGTCCGCCCGGTAATGCCGAGATACCCTTTTTCCTCGTCCTTTAACACCTGTCTGTCCATGAGGTCGTTAATCACGGAAATAGCGTCGCTCATGGGGATTGCGTATCCCATGCCCTCTACGGTAGTATTCCCGTAGGACATATATTTGGAAGAATTGATGCCGATCACGTTGCCGTTGGTGTCAATCAGCGCTCCGCCGCTGTTGCCGGGGTTGATGGCGGCGTCGGTCTGCAGGAGAATCTGCGTCGTCTGCTTCCCGGTCTGCTCATCCGAATTGGTCACTTCCCGGTCCTTGGCGCTGACATATCCCACCGTCACGGACTGGCCGTATCCAAGGGCGTTGCCGATCGCAATCACCATCTGCCCTACCTTGGCATCATCGGAGCTTCCCAGAGACGCCACCTTGATACTCGACTTGGTGGAATCCTTCAGGGAGCTGAGCGGCACGGTGAGGACCGCCAGGTCGTTGGACTCGCTGGTTCCCTTTACATTGGCCTCCACGGACTCCCCGTCGTTGAACCGCACGGAAATCTCATCCGCGCCCGCCACGACATGGTTGTTGGTCACAATCAGGAGCTGGTCATTATCCTGCTTTACAATAAACCCGGACCCGGCTCCCTGGGAGGAGTAGGTCTGTCCGAAATAGGACTGCTGGGTGCTCTTTTCCGTAATCGCCACAATGGACGGCATGACGCCATCCACGATGCCGGACACGTCGGTGACGCCGGTGATGGCTCCCGCGCTCACGGTCGTCAGCGGAATCTGCGAACTCTGCGAGACAACCGAGTTGCTGCCACCCTGCCCGGACACCGCCCGCAAAATGGCGTTGCAGGCAAAAAAGCACAGGGCCGCTACTACGCCGAATACGGCCGCGCTGACAATTACTTTCGGAAAAGAGGAGCCGCCTTCCTTCTTCTCCCGCTTTTCCTTTTTGTCATTTTTCTTTTCTTTCTTTTTCCGCTCGCTCTGAGGATCTATGTTCTGAAAGCGGTAAATATTG
This sequence comes from uncultured Lachnospiraceae bacterium, assembly GCA_947631075.1. Taxonomy (GTDB): domain Bacteria; phylum Bacillota; class Clostridia; order Lachnospirales; family Lachnospiraceae; genus Eubacterium_F. The sequence goes on along the minus strand of CANRJU010000022.1, from coordinate 15,604 downwards.
TCTTGGGAAGGCAACGGCGTCGGCTTCGGCTCTGCCGAAGACGATGGCCCTACCTGAGACGTTGGCTCTGCCGAAGACGTTGGTCCTGCCTGAGACGTTGGCCCTGCCTGAGACGTCGGCTCATCCCGAAGAACAAATCCTGTTTCCTGATTTATCTCATTGTTTTCATTCATGAATACTACTTCCTTTCTTCGTTATTTATGACCTCATTATATATATGAATTGTGTTTTGTTTGTGTTTTGTTTCTGTTTTGTTTGTGAAAGAAAAATTTATTGTGAAATCACAAAAAATGGTATATACTTGTAGTACATGAATGCCGGAGGCGCCACAGGATTCCGCCTCCCACGATAGAGAACTTTATTGAATTACTGATAGGAAGGACGGTTTTGTTTTGATCAAGGGAAATCAAAAACTGCTGAATCTTTTTCGCGTACTGATTGATACAGCTATTATAGTCTGTTCATTTATCGGGGCCTATTATCTGCGCTTTGACAACGTGCACAGCCCCCTTTACCTGTTCGACATAATGCGGGAGCCCCAGGGCGTATACGGGACGCTGGGCACATACTGCCAGATGCTCATCACCCTGATTCCCTGCTACCTGGTCTCTTATTATTTCTTTCACCTGTACGACCCCGCGCGGGTCAAGAGCCGCCGCTTCGAATTCTGGAGCGTCATCAAGGCCAACGTAGTCAGCATCCTGTACTGCGTGGCTCTTTTGTACTTTTTCGGGCAAAAAGACTACGCCCGCCTTTTCATCGTCATTTTCGTCTCTCTGAACCTGTTCCTAGAGCTTTTATTCCGCATCGCCACCTCCACCCTTCTCCGGAAAATACGCAGAAAAGGGCTGAACCAGAAGCACATTCTGTTAGTGGGCTACAGCCGCGCCGCGGAGAGCTATATCGACCGTCTCCTGGCGCACCCCGAATGGGGCTACACCATTCATGGCATACTGGACAATTTCAAGCCCCTGGGACATGCCTACCGGAACATTCCGGTCATTGGGCGGATCACCGATCTGAAAAAGGTGCTGGCGGATAACAATTACGACGAGATCACCATTACGCTGGGCCTGCACCACTACGATTCCCTGGAGCACATCGTGGCCGTCACGGAAAAATCCGGCGTCCACACCAAATTTGTCCCCGACTACAACAACCTGATTCCCACGCGGCCCTACACCGAGGATCTGGACGGGCTGCCGGTCATCCATGTGCGCAAGGTGCCCCTCAGCAACTCCTTTAACCGCTTCATCAAGAGGGCCATTGACATTGTGGGGTCTATCTGCCTGATCATCCTGTTTTCCATCCCCATGTTAGTGGTGGCCGCCATTATCAAAATCACCTCGCCGGGCCCGCTGATTTTCGAGCAGGAGCGGGTGGGGCTGCACAACCGGCCATTTAAGATGTACAAATTCCGCTCGATGGAAGTCCAGGACTCCTCCAAGGAAAAACAGGCGTGGACCGTGCAGAACGACCCGCGCGTGACGCCGATCGGCAAATTTATCCGCAAGACAAGCCTGGACGAGCTTCCCCAGTTCTTCAATGTGTTAAAAGGCGATATGAGCCTTGTCGGCCCCCGGCCGGAGCGCCCGTTTTTCGTGGAAAAATTCAAGGAAGAAATCCCCCGCTACATGATCAAGCACCAGGTGAGGCCGGGCATCACCGGCTGGGCGCAGGTCAACGGCTATCGGGGAGACACCTCAATCCGCATGAGGATTGACTGCGACCTGTACTACATCGAGAACTGGTCGCTGAGCCTGGATTTCAAGATTCTGTTTCTGACTATTTTCAAGGGCTTTGTGAACAAAAACGCCTACTGATTTTCCCAGAAAGCGCGAAGTTCCTCCGCCAGCGTCTCCTGCCCTACCACCGTACAGGGGAGCCACTCCCTGGGAAAAAGCTCCCGGTACGACTGTTGTAAAAATCGCTCGTCCAACAGGAGAATCGCCCCCCTGTCCTCCACCGTGCGGATGACCCGCCCGCCGGCCTGGAACACCTTGTTGACGCCGGGGTACAGATAGGCGTAATCGAACCCCCGGCCTTTTTTTTCATCATAATATTCTTTAAATAATTCTCTCTCGTGACACACCATGGGAAGTCCGGTACCCACAATGACCGCCCCGATCAGCCGGTCCTCCTTCAAGTCGATTCCCTCGCTGAAAATGCCGCCCATGACGCAGCACCCGATGACCGTCTCCTGCTCCGGCACCTGAAACGCCTCCAGAAATTCTTCTTTTTCCTGCTCCGGCATATCCGGCCTCTGCACCAGAAGCCGCTGCCCCTCCCGCGGCTGAATCCGGCTCACGACCTGGTCCATAAAGGCGTAGGAGGGAAAAAACACCAGATAATTTCCCTGTCTCGCCGCCGTAAAAATGTCAATATAGCGGGCAATCCGCCCGTACTCCTCCGGCCCCCGCCTGGTGTACTTGCTGGTGACGTCCTTAGCAATCAGCACTTTCCGGTTTTCCGGCGGAAAAGAGGATTTCGCGTAGACGGCGCAGTCCTCGCTGTCGCCGGACAACTGCTCCTTGTAGTACCGGATGGGAAGCAGCGTGGCCGAAAATAAAATGGCGCTGCGCCCCCGCTCCAGAACCTCCCGCAGCTTCTCCGACGGGTCCATGCACTGGAGCTTGACCCGAAAATTCCCCTCCTCGTCGTAATCCGTGTAGATCCGGTATTTATCATTTAATTCCTCCAGCACCTCAGCAAACCGGCGCACGTTAAAATAGAATTCCAGCATCGTCTCCCGCTCCGGCAGCGCCGGGTAGTTTTTGGCGAACAATTCATAGTCCGCTATCACCCGCATGAGCTGAAACAAAAATGTCACCATTTCCTCCCGATCTAACAGCGCACATTCATCGCACCCCCGCTTCCACGACAGCAGGGTCCGGTTCGCCGCATCGATGGATCGCTCAAATTTGCGGAGATCATACTCGACCTCCGGCCTCTTTTCGTGGCGCCTTGTGGCCTTGACGACGCGCCCCGCCGCCAGAAAATCCTCCTTGACCAGTCGGGCGCTGAACATCTCCCGTCCCCGCTCCACCAGATTGTGCGCCTCGTCCACGAGAAAAATCATGTTACCCTTTTTTTCCTGGGAGAAAAAACGCCTCAGATAGACGTTGGGATCGAAGGCGTAATTGTAATCGCAGATGACGGCGTCCGCAAAAAGCGCCGCGTCCAGCCCCATCTCAAAGGGACACACCTGATGTTTCTCGGCGTAGCGCAGAAGGATTTCCCGATTCAGCTTATCCTCGTGGACCAGCATGTCATACACCGCCTCGTTGACCCGGTCGTAGTGCCCCCTGGCCCGCTCGCAGTCGCCGGGATTGCAGGAAATCTTGTCCAACACGCACACTTTTTCCTTCGCCGTGATGGTGATGGGCTTGAACAGAAGATTCTGCCCGCACAGAAGCGCGAAACACTCCTCGGCCACCGTCCGGGTAATCGTCTTGGCCGTCAGGTAAAAAATGCGGTCGCTGATGCCCTCCCCCATCGCCTTTACCGAGGGGAAAACGGTGGTAATCGTCTTTCCGACGCCGGTGGGCGCCTGAATAAAAAGCCTCTTTTTTTCTAAAATCGTGTGATAAGTCATGGCCGCCAGCTTTTTCTGACCCGGCCGGTAGGGAAACGGAAACGCGAGGCTCTGAATCGACGCGTTTCTCTTTTTCTTCCAGTCGTACTCGTACACCGCCCACTTTTCGTAGTCGTCTATCAGTTGCAGAAACCACTTCGCGATTTCATTTCTGGTAAACGAATCCTGGAACCGCCGCACCGCCTCCGTCTCCATGTGGCAGTACGTCATCTGCACCCCAATCCGGTCCAGATTCTCCTTTTCCGCCACCATGTAGGCGTAGCACATGGCCTGCGCCTTGTGAACAAAGACCGGCTCCTTCATCTCCTTCACATCCATGTACACGCCCTTGATCTCGTCGATGGTCACCAGGCCATTTTCCCGAAATACGCCGTCCGCGCGGCCCTCCACCTTTAAGAAAAAATCCTCCCCGCTCTCGCGGCTTGTCATTTTTTGTAGCACAAAAAGGGAGACCTCTGCCTCGTAGCCGATCCCCATGCTTTTCTGAATCTTCCGGTGGAGACGGCTGCCAAGCTGCATGGCCTCCGTGTTGACCGCCCCGGAGCCGGAGGAAGTGATATCCCCCTCCCGGAACATAAATTCCACCAGGCTTCGCACGGATATTTTTACAATTTCTTTTTTCTGCTCCTGTTTCATTTCACTTTCTACCTTTACAGAAAAACCTCCCTGTGTTACACTGAACAAAAAGGAGGTTTTCTTTATGTTTTTTTCACTTATCAAACTTGTTAAATGGGTCATCGTCATGCTGATCGTCTGCGCCAGCATCGTCGTCCTCTGCTATGCGGCTCATCGCCAGAAAAAGGATCCGGACGACTGCCTCGCGGGCGACGACTCTTTCATGTGCAGTGGCAACTGCAGCTCCTGCGAGAAAAATTCCCCTAAAAAGTCTTAATCGTCAAGTTTTTTGTGGATGAACTGATCCCAGTGGCTGTCCTCGTCGTCTTCATCCTCATCGTCGTCCTCGTCCTCGATGCCGTAGTCGCCCAGATCGACGCCCTCCTCTTCCTGGGAGGCAAGAATCTGTAAAAACACCTCCAGCAGTTCTTCCGCCACCTCGTCGTCGTCAATGTACTCAAACTCGACCTCGGCCTCGTCTCCTTTTTTCTGCTTTAAATTGAGAAGGAAAAAGTATACCGACCGCTCCTCGTCTTCCTCGGTGCCCACTTCCCCAAAAGCGGCAAAGTCCTGTCCCTTATATTCAAAGACATACGCGAGCTCCAGATCGATCTCCTCGCCGTCCTCGGTCTCAAGTGTCAGTTCCACGTCCTCCAGTTCACTGTAATCAAAATCCATCATCTGATCTTACCCCCTGTTTATTCTCATATGACGTCGGGGCGGCAAAATGCCGTGTGCCCCCGACATCATCTTTAATAGGTAAACTGTACCATGAATCCGGAAGAAATGCAACCATTAACTCCTTGCTTTGTCCCATGTATTTATATCAAAAACTTTGATTCCACCCTTTTTCTGGCTCACTCCGGTATTGATCACATAGAAGTAATCGCCGATGCGCAGGCCGCGTACGTTTTCGAGCGCGTTGTAATCGTCCTCCGGGGATGTGCTGCATTGCATGAGTTTTTTCAGCTTTCCATCCTGATATCCATACACCACGTAATATACGTGATTTGTTGCTCCCCATTCATCCTCGTCCACGCCCCAGTACTCCACCTCAAATCCGATGAGCTTGCGCTCCTCGTCTACAAATACGCACCGGTGGTTGTATCCGGCCATGCTCTCCGAGTCCTCCTCCAAAAGCACGGTCTCCTTCTCGGTCAGCTCATAATCCTCTCCGACGCCGAACACAGACACCTTCACCCGGCTGTCCTCCCAGGAATCGCCCTTTTTGCCGCCCTTTCCGATGCCGATCAGCAGATCGTCGCCAAAGGAGTGGAGATATTCCGAAAATCCCGGCAGTTTTAGCTCTGATTTTAGAGCCGGATTTTTCGGATCGGAAATGTCCACGGCAAAGACCGGATCCGTCTCCCGATAGGTGACAAAATATGCCATATTGTCTATATAATAGGAAGAATAAATCCGCTCATCGTTGCCGAGCTGCGCGATTTCTCCCAATTTCTCCAGCTTTTCGTCCAGCACGCAGAGGCCGTTTGTGGTGGTCGTCGAGTCAACGCCGTCTTTTTTATTCCGGGTGTAGACATAGGCGAGCTTCCCGTTGTACTCGTGCATATAATAGGAATCCTCGATGAGCCCCGCCGCCTTCGTCCGGCCGGCATACGCGAACTCTCCGTCGCGGTACCCATATTTGTAAATGAGAGATTTTGCCTTTGGTCCCCATCTGTGCTCGCCATATCCCGCGGCATAAATATTGTCCTGGCTCACATAATAGACCTCCGCGCCGCCCAGAATCGCCGCCGAATCCTGAAACTCGCACTCCCCGTCTACCTTCAAAGACGTCATGACCATGTAATCGTTGCTCTTTGCGTCCTCGTCGTACAGAATCTTATTTCCCCGGACACACTCTCCGTTCGCAATGGGAATGAACTGCTCCGGCTCATCATCCTTGCAGTTGTTTCTGTACACCTGATAATTGCTGAACGTGTAAAGATAGCCGCCGCTCACGCGGGAGGACATATAGGTCCCGCTCTGTTTCAGCGTCTTCAGCCGCTTGGGATGGCGGACGTCGCTCACATCGTAAATCCAGATGACCGTCGTCATGCCGACCGAACCATACGCGCTGGCGCTGTACGCAACGTCTTCCTCGGCCTCGGCTGACGCGGAGCTGCCTTTTTTATTTTCCTCAATGATATTTCCCAGAATAATCAGGCGGTCGCCTGCCAGATACATTTCATTTCCCGAAAAAATGCTGCCCCGGATGGCAAACTGGGAGACCTGCTCCACCTTTGCCCCGTCCGCCCGGTAAATGCGGACGCGCGCCTTCTGCCCTCCATTTACCGCATAAATGTACGTTCCATCCGTCTTTACGATGTCCGCCTCCATCACGCCTTTCACCTGGAGATCGGTCTCCGAATAGTCCGTGCCGGTTCCGCCTGCGCCCGACAGCCCCGCAGAGGAAGTCGCGGAATTCGCGCTTTGCTCGGGAACTGCCTCCTCCACCACATCGTCGCTGTATTTGGCCACGGAATCCTTTATGCCCACAACATCACCCTGATAAGCGTCGTTGTACTCGTTGAGCAGCTCCGCGATATCCCCGTAATATTCCTCGTCACCATGGGACGCGAGCTGTCCCTGGGAGCTGCCGTCCGTTTTCCCAGCATCCTGCGCAGAATCCAGTTTCTCTGGTGTTTCTATATAGGTTTGCTGCTCTGTAAAAACTTTCGCCACCGCGGCGCCAGAAACAACCAGCACCGCCAGCGCGGCCGCCACCGACAGAAGCTTCCTTGAAAACCGGCTCTTTTTCTGCTTTGCCTGCACGACCGATGATAGCTTTTCTTCCATCTTTTCCGGCTCCAAAGACTCAGGCACCGGTATTTTTTCCGCCGACTGCAAAATTTTATCCTTTAATTCCTGATCGCTCATATTCCATCCTCCAATCCTAAACACTCTCTGACTCTCGCAAAAGCCCGGCTCTTGATAGAGCGCACCGACCCCTCTTTTTTGTGGATTATCTCTCCAATTTCACGGCTGTTGTATCCGCCAAAAACGGACAGCGTCACGACCAGACGCTCTTCCTCTGATAAAAGGGAGAGATATTCCTCTACCTCCGGCCTCTCGTACCCCGCTTCCTCTGCGGCCGGCTCCTGCCAGTCCGCATCCGCTAAGTATGTGCCCCTGCTCTGATCCCGCAGCCACGCCCGGCACTCGTTCACGGTAATCTGAAAAAGCCAGCTCTTAAAGGAAGAATCCTTTTTCAGCAGCGGCAATCTCTCATACGCGCTCAGCACCGCCGCGCTCACGGCGTCCTCCGCCGCGTAGGAGTCCCCTAACAGGCAGACCGCAAAGCGGTAGAGGTCCTTGTAGTACCGCTCGTATAAAAGGGCGAAAGAATGGGCGTCCCCCTTCTTGGCCGCTCCCACCAAAAACCATTCCGTATCTGTCATATTTTCCTCATTTCCGCAAAAGTGAAATTGTCTATCATAGATAGTCAATGTCAGCCGAAGTCAGACATCTACCTTTGCTTTTTTCTGCATATGCGTATATTAGATGAATCAAAAGAACAAAGTGTTGCAGGATTTTTGAAAATAATTTTATTTCTTATCTGTTTTTTTCTCCAGCATTTTTATAGAGTTCAAATAATTGTGCAACGACCGTTGCACTTTTCTATTGCAAATTAAATTCCAGACACATCCTTCCCTTCCACCTCGTCAGAAAGATGTTCTCTCAACAATTCCTGCAACGCCTCTTTACTTGGCAGAACTGTTTCATACTTGCTGGCAAAAATCTGTGCATTATCTTCCGGCAGAGTCATTTCCACAACTGCATTATTTTTTTCTTTGCACAGCAAAATTCCTATCGTCGGATTTTCATCGGGAAGTTTTACCTTGCGGTCATAGTAATGGACATACATCTGCATCTGGCCGATATCCTGATGTTTCAGTTCTCCGATCTTTAAATCAAACAACACAAAGCAACGCAGCAAACGATTATAAAATACCAGATCGACCATAAAATGCTCCTCATCAAACGTAAAGCGCACCTGTCGTCCAATAAAGGCAAAACCGGTTCCCAACTCTAGGAGGAACTGCTGCAGATGATCGATAATACGGCTTTCCAATTCGCTTTCAGAATACGCTGGAAGTTCCTGCAGGCCCAAAAATTCAAGAACATAAGGATCTTTCACCGCATCCTTGGGATTCTCAACCTTCTGCCCTTCCAGAGAAAGCCGGTAAACATCTTCTTTGTCTGTACTCAACGCCAGCCTCTCATAGAGCGCGCTGTTATATTGCCGTTTCAGTTCATTAAGGCTCCAGTTATTTTTTACAGCTTCGATCTCATAAAAATGCCTTTCTTCTACATTATCGATTCGCATCAGTTTCAAATAATGCGACCAACTCAAAAAAAATTTTCTTCCGGTTCCGACTGCCGGCAAATTTTTAAATTGGGTAAACACTGTTTCCCCAATTTGATCCTGCGAATAAACCACATAAAAACGCCGCATCAATTTCAGATTTTCCGCCGAATAACCTTTGCCGTGTTTTTGGGTAAGATATTTAGAGAGTTCTTTCAGAATCTGCTTGCCATAGGCAGCGCGGTTTTCTCCGTTCTGCTCTTCCTCAATAATCTTCCTCCCAATCTCGTAATACGCATAAACCATGGAAAGATTGACGGCTGTTTTGGCATTACTACGAGCTTCTTCCAAAATTTTAGAAATATCTTCCATAAAATCTGAGTTTAGTGAAAATACTAATTCATTTCTATCCATAATGTTCTCCTCATCTACACTGCTTTTATATGATTCTTCCCGCTTGGCAGCTTCCTTTTCTTTCCCATATAGTTTAGACATGTATAGTAAAGCGAACACAGCTCGCAAAGGGAGCATAGCTCCCTTTAGATGGCAGATGAGAAACTGCTACGCAAACTGTGTTTACAGTTTTTTCTCTATCGCCCCGTCGCATAAACGCTCCGGAATGAGGACTAACATATCTAAAACTATTTTTCGTTAATATAAACCGAAAATATCAATTCATTAGATGTCATTATTCTTTTCTGTCAGCTCTTTGTACATCTTCATCAACTCTGCCACACACTTACTCTCAGTCATCTCCTTGACAGAGAACCCATATGCCTGCATGACGGCCCGGTCGTTGTCCTGATGGGCCTTCCGCAGTTCTGGCGGCATGGCAACCTCGTCATAGAGGTCAGCGAGACTGCTGTCCGGATAGAGGGCGCGGGCATCCAAAATGGCTTGTGCGGTCCGCTCGATCTTTGCTTTCTGCGCATCTGTTGGTGTAGGCCAAGGAAAGTTGTTGTAGACAACATCCTTGGAATAACGATAGTCACTTTTCAACCTTCCACAGACCGCCCGCATCCACGCCATGTGGATGTTGGATGTCAAGACTCCAAAATAATAGAGAGTGGCATTGGGAATGATGAACACAAGGTCACTACTCAAAATATTGGGACTTAAAAGTCCCATCGGTACATACCGTCTCCGTTCAGACGAAACTTTTGGAATTACAATGTACGGATCCTCAGGGATGTTCGTTGTTGCAAAAGTTAGCGGATAATCAGCCAGCTTTTTTGTGCTGGCTCTGGAGCTACTCATGCGAAATTCACGAACAGCCTCAACTCTTTTTGAACATTCTTGCATTTTTCGCAGTTCATTTGGCGGGCAATCTTTCAAATATAAGCAATACCTATAATATCGATTGATAAATTCGTGTGAACCTATCCACGGTCTAAACCATTTTTCTGCGTGCGGTTCATTTTGCAAAAAAGCCGTTCTCTCCTCTGCTGTAAACAAATAATTTCCACCATCTAGCGGCATATTTCCAATCCCAATCTCCGGCACATCACATATCGGCTTTTTTCGGCTTTCCACAAAAACATTATCCGCGTCCAGCAGATAGCCGTTAATATTCTGAACCACCTGCGGGCGGTCAGCAGAATAAATCACCTTTGGTGCATTACTTGGGGCAAAGCTAAAGCCGACAATCACGCAGTGAACGTGTGCCTTAATTTTCGCCTCGCTGTCCCAACGGAATGTACGGTGTGCATAGTCAATATGTACGCCCATCTCGAAAAGCGGTTTCCAGAGATTCGCCACGGATTCCCCCTGTGTCACAGAGTTGGTGGACACAAGCGCCGAGCGAATAGATGTCCCCATCATCAAATCGGCACACTTTTTGTACCAACAGGTCACATAATCGAGATTACCCGCATTTTTCCATCCGGGGAACACAGAGTTTAAGTCGTCTTTTTGCGCAGCGTTCATCATTCGCGCTCCCACAAATGGCGGATTTCCCATTATATAATTCAGTTTACATTTGGGGACTACGCTTTCCCAATCAAGACGCAGGGCGTTGCCTTCCACGATGTACGCATTGGTCTTCAGCGGCAGGAAGTCCAGATTCATCAAAATAATATCTTCCGTTTCCTTCAACATCTGGCTTTCCGCAATCCAAAGTGCAGTCTTGGCCACCGTCACGGCAAAATCATTTATCTCGATGCCGTAAAACTGGCTGATGGAAACCTGTATCGGGCTGTATTCCAGAGAGCCAAACGCGATTTGCCCGCCAGACAAAATGCGCAGAATGTCGTTCTCCAGCCGCCGCAAGCTCAGATATGTTTCCGTTAGAAAATTGCCGCTCCCGCAGGCGGGATCTAAAAATGTGAGCGTTCCCAGCTTTTTTTGAAATTCCTCCAGCTTTTTCTGACGGGTTTTCTGAACAGGCATTGCCTTGATGTCCTCAAACTCCTTCTTCAGCCCATCAAGAAACAGCGGATCAATAACCTTGTGGATGTTTTCGATAGAGGTGTAGTGCATCCCGCCGGAACGCCGGGTTTCCGGATTCAATGTGCTCTCAAACACCGCACCAAAAATCGTGGGACTGATCTCCGACCAGTCGAAATCCGCGCTGGCCTTTGTCAGCAAAAGCTCCCGTATCTCATCCGTGAACATCGGGACCTCAATATCCTCATTCTGGAACAGTCCGCCGTTGACATAGGGAAACGCAGCAAGCTCCGGCTCCATATACGGATCGCGCTCATCCGGCACGGTGTCCAACACCTGAAACAGTTCAATCAGAGCTTTGCGGATGTGGCGAGTATCATATTCATCAAGGTAGTCATGGAACATTCCATGCTTGCCGAAAATTCCGGCATCCTCCGCATACAGACAGAATACCAGCCGAACGCAGAGGATATTCAGACTGCGGAGCGTACTCTCGCTGGTCGGATCCTTGTATTGCTTGAGAAAAGCGTCATACAGAAGTCCGACGATTTCACCGGCAGCGATGGAAACCTCCATCTCCCGTTTTAGGTGGTCGCTACCGATATCAACGAGGAATTGGAGCCGATAGTACTCTTTCTCCAAGTCGGCAAGCAATATCTTCTCCGGCTCGCCGCCCGGACGCTCCATGTCATAGACATAGAACTCCGCAAAGTTGCAGGTCACTACCCAGCGCGGATGCTGGGAGAGCGGCAGCTCGGTGATGTACCGCTTGGCCTGCTGAAATGGGTTGAGCAAAGAACCATCCGACTGTTTGATTGGTTTGTTCAAATCTTTTCCCAGACTTTTTTGCTCAATCAAAACCTTTGTGGACGGTATCGTCCCATCAATGAAGCTGGTGTGGTCTAAATGCACCTGTTCCTCAAAGATGATAAATTCCTCCGGATGCTCCACGCCAAAAACATCCCGCAGGAGAGAAATCCAAAAAAGCTGGCTTTGCCCTTTTTCATAACCTTTGTCTTTCCAGAACGCCGCAAACTTTTTGGCGGCCTGTTTCTGCTCGTTATTCGTCATACTGTCACCCCGGTATCGTAATGTTATTTGAAAACGCCCTGTCCGCAAATTCGTTCAAAATCTCACATATTACTATACCATACGGAGCGGCAGATTTCCAGAGCGATACTGTGATTTCCAGAGCAAAAAGCTGTATGAATGCATAAAACTCCAGATGGAGGTCTGCCCATATAACAAGACTCCCTCTGATATTCATATGAAAAGGGAAATTTTAAATTTTACAGATAAACTTTCCATGAACAGGCTAAACTTTTCCGAAAAGTGTCCGATATATAAGATATAGTATAATCTCACAATAAAAGGAGGAATCTTAATGAGTGTAAATGGAGTTACAGGTGTAGCGGCCGCTACATACGCATCCTCTGCCACCGGCACTGCCAAGACGGCTACGGCAGCCGAGAAGAACACCACCGCAGCGGATACCGGCGTTGTATACGAGCCATCCACCGATGCTAAGGACAGCAAATCCAACAAGATGACCGACTATTCTTCCATCGTATCCAGCATGAAACAGGAATTGGCTTCACATAACCAGCAGTTGCAGAACCTGGTGAATGAGCTTCTCGGAAAGCAGGCAAAGAAGTACACGACTCTTGCCGACCTGTTCAAGAACATAACCGCTGATCCCGCTACTGTCGCACAGGCGCAGAAGGACATCGGCGAGGACGGATACTGGGGCATTGAGCAGACAAGTGATCGTCTTGTGTCTATGGCACAGGCTTTGAGCGGTGGGGACGCAACGAAGGCAGACGAGATGATCGCAGCCATCAAGAAGGGCTTCGATCAGGCCACAGAGGCATGGGGCGACAAGCTCCCGGATATCTGCCAGAAAACGATTGACAGCGCTGTGGATAAGATGACACAGTGGCGCGACAGCCTGAACACAAAAGAGACTGCGGAGTAATTCGCAAAACCTTAAAACCGGGATGCGGTGGCTAGATGATAGTTTCCGCGTCCCGGTTTTTAAATTTGCACAAAACCATTGGATTTCCAACTGTTTTGCGTTATTCCCCATACGGCGGTACATACCACATACCGCTGCCCCACGCGGTATCGCTATCCAAAAGTATGGACACCAACTTTAAGTATAAATCGAGTCCCTTATGCAGTTCAGGCAGTTCTGTGCCGTGTCGGAAATCCCAGTACAGCTCGCCGCATATCAGGCTGGCGGCAAAATCTACCCAGTTATCAAAAATGTGCGTCTGACCAAGCCAATGCTCTGTCAAATCATCAAAATCGTCCCTGCTTATCAGGCCGCAGGCATAACCGTTGCGCAGGTGTCCCACGCACTCGCTTATATCCCACGCGAGATAGCCGCGATGACCTATTATATGATAAAATTGAGCTGAAAAATCCCGCGCTGTTTTGAAAAATTCCAGCGCCTGTTTATTTAGCTTTTCCAATTCGAAGGGCGAGCGTCCCTCCCAAAAAGCTACAAAGTCCATATACTGTTGATGGCACAAAATCTCCTGCTGGCAAAAATCCAGTAAGGAGTTCTGATCCGTAATGCGAAACACTTGTTCCAAATGCGCCCGGCAGGATGCCTCATCTTCGGTAGACGCACATCTTGGTAATGTAGTAAAAGAAATTTGATCGGGACCGGGAATCCCCGGCGTCTTTCGCAGAGCGGCAATACCCGACAGCAAGGCGATAAACTCATCCCGACCGCAGGGTTTTTGTTCGGGAATACGATTCTGATACTCCTGAACAAACTCCAGCACCCGCGGAGCCAAATCCGTGTCAAAAGGATGGAAATCAACGAGCTCCGACGAAGATGCCGTTTCCGTTTTGCTGCTTATACTTTTTTCCTTCTTTTTGAAATGGTCAAAAAGAGCCATGAGCATTTCCTCCATAATACCGAAAACTTTTTCACGGTCTATTTTTTATTCGCATGACCGGGAGCGAACTACGTTTACACGGTCTGTTTGTTTTCCGCATGACCAGGAGCGGACTACTTGTCTGTCACTATTACTATACGCAAGTTCCGGCAATATGTCAATCCCGGATAAATTTTTGAATAATGTACTCGTGTCAATATATTTTATCAGTTATATCTTATAAAATCTGTTTTTCTGTGTTGATTTTTCATTGTATCTGATATATACTATAAGAAATTACGAAAAAGGAGCTGGTTTCCCATGATCAAACGAGAGATGTATATGCGCCGAATCCGCCCATTTATCGGGAATGATTTAATCAAAGTCATGACTGGCATACGGCGATGCGGGAAATCCGTCATGTTAGAGCTTATAAAAGAAGAACTGGCAGAATCGGGCGTCCCTGCCGGACAATTTATATCTATCAATTTTGAGGACATGAGAAACTCGCGCTTTCTCACTGCAAGCGCGCTCCATGAAGAAATTCTGAACAGGGCGGCGAGCATTGAGGGGAAGGCATATTTATTTTTCGATGAAATTCAGGAAGTTGCCGATTGGGAGAAATGTATCAATTCCCTCCGGGTATCCATTGACTGTGACATATATATCACCGGCTCAAACGCAAAGCTTTTGTCCGGGGAGCTTGCCACATACCTGGGCGGACGGTATGTAGAATTTGTAATCTATCCATTTTCTTTCTCGGAATTTACAGAGCTCTATCGTACCGCCGAGCCTGACGCCGCCTTGCAGAAATGTTTCCAGAAATACCTTATTTCCGGCGGGATGCCCTATCTCGCGAATCTCCAGTTCGCTGAAGAACCGTCCCGCCAGTACCTTACGGACCTTTTTAATTCCGTGCAGTTCAAAGATATTGTCAGCCGGAACAAGGTGCGTGATATTGACCTTTTACATCGAATCATCACTTATGTCATGGCAAATGTGGGTACTACCTTCTCCGCGACCTCTCTCGTAAAATTTCTCAAAAACGAGCAGCGCGCCGTGGCAGCGGAAACCGTGCTGAATTATATCCATTATTGCTGCGACTCCTACCTTCTTTATCAGGTCAAGAGGGAGGATCTGCAGGGCCGGCAGATTCTCGCGTCAAATGAAAAATACTATATTGCTGACCACGGCATACGGGAGGCCGTGTTTGGCGGAAACATGCGGGATATCCAGTTAATTCTTGAAAATATTGTCCACATGGAGCTTCTGCGACGGGGCTATGCCGTTACAGTCGGCAAGGTCGGAAACCGTGAAATTGATTTTGTCTGCCACCGCCACGGAGAAAAGCTCTATGTTCAGGTCGCCTATCTGCTGGCAACAGAGGACACGATCCAGCGGGAATTTGGCGTCTATGAGCTCATACGGGACAATTATCCCAAATATGTCGTCACTATGGATGAGCTTGACATGAGCTGGAACGGTATCAAGCACAGGAACATTCGCGATTTTCTGACCGCCGAAGAATGGTCCTGATCCGTAATGCTTTTGAAAAATATTCTATATGTTTTTTCATAAATTTGTTGATTATCTCAAAAAAGCCTTGATTTACGGGCATACAAGCAGGATTTCAAGCAGAATTTACTACCAATTTACAACTTTTGAGGGAAAGAACCTTGATTTATAAGGCATTGGGGACGCATTTCTGGCGTGGCAAGGGATTTATGCCTTTACCCCCGAAAATGGCGTTCTATTGCGTAACATTTCAATATCTGCACCCATAAGAAAACCGGGGCGCGGCGGCTATCTGAT
>CANRJU010000021.1 GCA_947631075.1 uncultured Lachnospiraceae bacterium | reverse complement strand
CTCCGCCTCCATCTCATGGAACTTCGCGTTCAGCACTTTGTGAGGAATCCCGCGCTTTTTCAACATCTGGGACAGTTCCTCCGAGGCGTCGATGGTAATGGTACCCACCAGTACCGGCTGCCCCTTCTCATGGCACGCCATGATGTCCTCCACGATGGCATTCAGCTTCTCACGCTTTGTCTTGTAAACAGAATCCTCCCGGTCTATACGCCTCACCGGAAGATTGGTGGGAACCTCCACTACGTCCATGCCGTAAATCTCGCGGAACTCCTTTTCCTCCGTCAGCGCGGTACCGGTCATACCGCATTTTTTCGCGTATTTGTTAAAAAAGTTCTGGAAGGTAATCGTCGCGAGCGTCTTGCTCTCCCTCTTGACCTTCACATGCTCCTTCGCCTCAATGGCCTGATGCAGTCCGTCGGAATACCGGCGTCCCGGCATAATACGTCCCGTGAACTCATCTACGATGAGCACCTGGTCGTCCTTCACCACATAATCCTTATCAATATGCATCAGCGCGTGCGCCCGCAGAGACAGATTCACACAGTGCTGAATCTCCAGGTTCTCCGGATCCGCCAGGTTGTCTATATGGAAGAACCTCTCTACCTTCTTCACGCCCTGCTCGGTCAGATTGACCGTCTTTTCCTTTTCATTGGCGACATAATCGCCGGTCTCGTTGCTGTCCTCTCTCATGATGAGGTCCATCTTGGACAGCTCCTTCTCCGTACCGCGCTTCAGCTGGCGCACCAGATTGTCGCACGCCTCGTAAATCTTGGTGGACTTGCCGCTGGAACCGGATATAATCAGAGGCGTACGCGCCTCGTCGATCAGCACCGAGTCCACCTCGTCCACAATGGCGTAGTGCAGCTCTCTCTGCACCAGCTGCTCCTTGTAGATCACCATGTTGTCTCGCAGGTAATCAAATCCCAGTTCATTGTTGGTGGCATAGGTGATGTCACAGTTATATGCCTCCCGCCTCTCGTCATTGTCCATGCTGTTGAGGATGACGCCCACCGTCAGTCCCAGAAACTCGTGAATCTTGCCCATCCACTCGGCGTCACGCTTGGCCAGGTAATCGTTGACCGTCACGATATGAACTCCCTTTTCCTCCAAAGCATTCAGATAGGCCGGAAGGGTAGATACCAGCGTCTTTCCCTCGCCGGTACGCATCTCCGTGATACGCCCCTGGTGCAGAATCACGCCGCCGATCAGCTGCACCCGGAAATGCCTCAGGCCGATGGTTCTCTTAGAGGCCTCCCTCACCACGGCATAGGCTTCCGGCAGGATGTCGTCCAGCGTCTCCCCCGCCGATAATCTCCTCTTAAATTCCGCCGTCTTTCCCCTCAGTTCTTCATCGGAAAGTTTCTCCATCTCCGGCTCCATCGCCTCGATCTTATCCACGGTGGAAATAACCCGCTTTACCTCACGCTCGCTGTGAGTCCCGATCATTTTGCTTAATAAACTCATACTTCACACTCCAAATCTTTTGCTCCGGGGTAATACCCCACATTATTTTACCATTAGTCGCCTGCTGTTTCAACAGGTATTTTCAAAAACAAAAAGCTCCCGCTCCCCACGTGAAGAACGCCTTTATAAAAAATGGCCTGAAAAAACTCTTCTCACAAACAAAAAGGGGACACTCCTCCTGTCAGAAAAATGTCCCCGCTTATTCACTTGCTTCTGTAATCGGTAATTCTAAAACTCCGGCTCAATCAATCCGTACGTGCTTCCCTTCCTCTTGTAGACCACGTTGACCTCCTCGGTGTCAGCATTGCGGAATACAAAGAAGTTGTGTCCCAGAAGTTCCATCTGCACGCAGGCCTCCTCCGGATCCATCGGCTTCATGGCAAACTTCTTGGAACGGATGATCTTGATGTCCTCCTCATCGTAGCTTTCTTCCTCGATGAAAGTGCGGCTCAACTGGGCGACGGTCTGCTCTTTGTCGATCAGCTTGTTCTTATATTTCCGAAGCTGTCTCTCAATGACCTCCTCCACAAGATCAATGGACACATACATATCCGAACTCGTCTCCTCGGCGCGGATAATGCTCCCCTTCATCGGAATCGTGACTTCAATCTTCTGACGGCTCTTTTCAGTACTCAGAGTGACATGTACCTCTGTAGAGTCGTTGAAATACCTCTCCAGCTTACCAATCTTTTCCTCCACCGCTGAACGTAACCCTTCCGTGATGTCGATGTTCTTGCCGCTAATTACTAAATTCATAATGCTCAGCTCCTTTACCCATAAGTTTCAGGACAGGCATGTCCTGTAGGTCTATTATACAACAAAAGCATTCGTTCGGCAACATTATTTTCATGCTACAAAAGTCTACCATTTTTGTTGACAATGTTGATAATTATGTGTATAACTGGCAAATATCGCAAAATCGTCTCTTCTCAATGTGGATAACTTAATTCAATACACGTCTTGCGCAGTAGGGCGTTCGGTAATACATGTTGCTCGTGATGATACCCACTCTCGGATTGCTGGCGTGTACCACCCGGCCCCCGCCTATGCAGAGCGCCACATGGTTCACCCTTCCGCCGCTGGCGTAGAAAATCAGGTCTCCCGCCTCCGCGTCCGACGGGTCAATCTTCTTGCCCACCTTGGCCTGGTCCCTGGATACGCGGGGCAGGCTGATGCCGAATTTGGCGAATACCGACATGGTAAATCCGGAGCAGTCCGTGCCGTTTGTCAGGCTCGTGCCACCGTATACATAGGGGTTCCCCACAAATTTCAGCGCGTAGGACGCGATGGCGGATCCGTCGCCGCTTCCCAGGGCGCTTCCGCCGCCCCCGTCGCTGGATTCCGAGCTTCCGCTGGAGCCGCCGGAACCATTGCTGGAACCGGAAGATCCTCCGCTGGCCCCGCCGCTTCCATTGCTGGAGCTTGCCGAGCCGGACTTCCCGCCGCCTCCGTTGCTGGAACTGCCGGAAGAACTGCTCTTACTGGAGCTGCTGCCGGAATTGCCGCTCTTGCTGGAGCTGCTACTGCTGCCGCTGCTCTTACTGGAACTGCTGCTCTTGTTAGAAGAACTGCTGTTGCTGGAGCTGCTGGACGAACTATTGCTGCTGGAGCTGTCGTTTGATGAACTGCTTCTGGCAGAAACCTTCTTCTGCTCCTCTCTCTCCGCTGCCTCCGCGGCTGCCTTTCTCCGCGCTTCCTCCCGCTCCTCCTCGATGGACACTGCCTTCTCGAACTGAACGGATACCTTTACATAATCACTGGAAACATATCCGGTGGTATCTCCGTCCACCCGGATCTTGATCCAGTCTGTCTCCTCTCTGAGCACCTCGTAGCTCTCATCCTCCGGAATCAGCGTGAGGACGGTGCACTCGGTATTGGGCTCCTCTCTCACCTTCAGCGTCTCGGTGGTAACGGTCGCCCACTTGGTTCCAAAGTCATCGATCAGCTTCTCCGCGCTGTAGCCGATGGCCAGATAATCTTTCATTATGTAACCGCTGACAGATCCCGACTTGATATAGACCCAGTCGCCCTCTGTGCGGATAATCGTGGCGGCGCTTCCCCGGTAGAGCTTACCGATGATCTCCGCTTCCGTCGTCGGCTTCTTCCGTATATTTACATAATCTGCCGCAATGGATATGCCCACATTCGCGTACTCGGACTCCGGCTTCGGCGTGGCCTGAACCTCCTCGACCTCCGGCTCCGGCGTAGCTCCCTCTACGGACGTGCCGCTGACGGAAGTATCCTCTCCCCCGCCATTGGGCGCGTCCTCAAAGGCAACGATGGCCTCCGGGTCCGCCTGCCCCACGCCTGCCTGCACGGAGCAATACTGATCCAGTGTATACGACATGCCCGCCAGCTCTGTCTCCGTCCCCATGGTGGTGGACATCGATACAACGTGACGGCCAAATATTCCAAACGACACTACAAGTCCTGTCCCTATCAGGACTCTGACTATCTTCTTCTGCATCTGATTACCTCCATTACTGGTCTACTCCCCCGTAACGTATGTCTAAAATCAAATATTACAAATTTATTAAGTTTCTGTTACAGTATAACAAGTTCATGACAATCTGTCAATATTTCCTCTTTCATTTTTTTGTGAAATATGTTATAATTTGGGTACAAGGAAGGGAGGTGCCGGTATGGAGATCGCAGACGGCATGGATATTGCGGCTTATTCCGTCGCTCATTCGCAAAACCAGGTATTACAGGATATGGGGATCGGGATCCTCGCAAAGACTCTGGACATGGCCGAGGTTCAGGGGGCCGAGTTCACGAAGATGATGGAGCTCTCGGTCAATCCCGGCTTAGGAAGCAATATAGACGTTCTACTGTAGTATTACACTTAACAGATTCAAAAGGGCCTCTGCACACGACGCGGAGACCCTTTTTTTGTTATTTTTCTTCCATATTTTACATATTTTCGAAATCAGTCTTTTTCTACAATAGCCTCAATCTCGATCAATACATCTTTGGGCAGACGGGCCACCTCCACACAAGATCTGGCGGGGCAGTCCTCCTTGAAGAACGTAGCGTAGATCTCATTGACCTTCGCGAAATCATTCATATCTTTAATAAACACCACGGTCTTGACCGTATTTTCAATCGACGCCCCGGACGCCTGGATCAGCGCCGCCAGATTGGAGAGGGCCTGCCTGGCCTGCTCCTCGATGCCGCCCTGCACCAGCTCGCCGGTCTCCGGGATAATGGGAATCACGCCGGATGTAAAGACCAGCCCTTTCACTTCTACTGCCTGGGAGTACGGACCGATCGCGGCCGGCGCCTGATCCGTGGAAATAATTTTCTTCATACGCTATTCACACCTTTCTTTATTTCGCAGGGCCGGATATGCCGGCGCCTGTCTGTATATAAGTATAACGCAAACTTTCTGAGATTTCACTTTTTTTTTTCTAAAATAGGTAGTATACTGTCATATATGACGAGCCGCCCGACAAACGCGCGGATTGCGAACGCAGAAGGGAATGTCAAATCGGACGTATATCCGACAAGCGCGCGGACTGCGAGCGTATCGAGGGGCTCTTTTTTGAAAATGACAGGGGAGGTATACCATATATATGTACAGTTACAACGACAGAGTCTCGTTCAGCCGGATTGACCGGGACGGGCTCTTAGGAATTTCCAACGTAGTGGACGCCATGCAGGACTGCTGCATGTTCCACAGCGAGGACGAGGGACATTCCGCCCTCGATCTGTTAAAAAAGAACCGGGCATGGTTAGTGAGCGCCTGGCATGTGGTCTTTAAGCGCCGCCCGCAGATGGGCGAGGCTTTTACCGTCCACACATGGCCCTACGCCTTCAAGGGCGTGTTCGGCTGCCGTAATTTTCTCATGGAGACGCCGGAAAGAGAGGTGCTTGCCTACGCCGACTCGCATTGGTTCTACTTTGACTCCGCCTCCGGTCGTCCGGTCATGGTGGACGACGGAGAAAAGGCTGTCTACCCGGTAGAACCCGCCTATGAGATGGAGTACAAGTCCCGCAAGGTGAAGTTCCCAAAGGAGCTGTCTCTGCGGCAGGAGGTGCCGGTCTGCCCCAATTACCTGGACACCAACAACCACGTCAACAACGGACAGTATGTCCGCCTGGCCGTCAATGTCCTCCCCATGGAGTTTGAAGTCCATGAGCTGCGGGCCGAATTCCGGCTGGCCTCCAAGATGGGAGATACTCTCTATATCCGCACGGCGGAGGAAAATGGCACTTACTACACCGTTTTCACCGATTCGGAGGGAAGTCCCTATTTTATCGCGGAATTTCAGTAAAACGCCGTTGCGCCGCGCAGGGGCGGACTTTTAATAAGAACAGTTGAAAGGAATATCCACTATGAACGCGAATGAATCGCTGCTGGGCCGCTTCGCCCGGCTCTATATAACAAAAATCACCAAGTCCGGCGCCTATCTGGCCTCCTATGAGGACCGGGATTTCGAGGTTCTTCTTCCGGGCAGCCAGCTTCCGAAGCCCTGTGAAAAGGGAGATATCCTGGATGTATTTCTGTACAGGGATTCGGAGGACCGGCTCATCGCCACCACGACGAAGCCCTATGTGACGCTCCACCAGACCGCCGCCCTCACGGTGAAAGAGGTCACAGACATCGGGGCTTTTCTGGACTGGGGACTGGCCAAGGACTTATTTCTCCCCTTCAAGGAGCAGACTTACCGGGTAAAGGCCGGCGACACGGTTCTGGCCGCGCTCTATATCGACAAGAGCAGCCGCCTGTGCGCCACCATGCGCGTGTACGATTATCTCTCCCGCGACAGCAGCTATCAGAAGGGCGATCATGTAGAGGGACGCGTCTACGAGATTTTAGATTCCTTCGGCGCTTTTGTAGCGGTAGACAACCGCTATTCCGCCCTGATTCCCCGCAACGAGATGACGAGGGAATTGCAGGTGGGCGAGCCGGTCGCCGCGCGGGTGAAGGAAGTAACCGCGGACGGCAAGCTGACGCTCACCCTGCAGGAAAAGATTAAAGTGCAGATGAATATGGATGCGGAGAAAATTCTCGCGCGGCTCTCCGAGGCGGACGGGTTTCTCCCCTTTCACGACAAGACTTCCCCGGAAATCATCAAGCGGGAGTTCCAGATGAGCAAGGCCGCCTTCAAGCGGGCCATCGGCCGCCTGATGAAACAGGGGGAGATTCAGATTACCGACTCCGGTATCCAGTTGAAACGTGATATCATGTGACAAAACATGGCGAAAGCCCCTGATTAAAAACATCAGAGGCTTTTCTTCTTATTCATAAAATCCATCAGTGATCCAGGAAACGCATGCGGCTCTCGCTGCTCTTTGGCTTTCTGGGCGCGGCAACCGCTTTCTGATCCAAGCCGCCGGCGCTGCGCAGGCCGCTTGCCAGGTTGGACTTGCAGGCGTCGCAGAAACGACCTGTCTTGATGGTCTTTCCGCATCCCTCACAGGGCAGGCCCACCGGTGAATCCTTGGAGAATACCAGGCGCTCCTCGCGCACCCAGCGGTTGATCTGATTGACGCTGACTTCCATCTCCTTGGACAGCGTCTTGATGTCGATATCCGGGTGCTCGCGGACATATTTCTTTACTTCCACGAACTTTTCTTCGATTTTTTTCTGGCAGGCCGGACATATTCTCGGCCCAGAGAGGTAATTAAATAACCTTCCGCATGACTTGCATGTTACAACTTCCATCTCGCTATATCCTCCTTGTCTCAATAATCCTGTCCGATGCACAGACAGGCAAAGTACACTTTACAGACTCCCATATCCCGCAAAACCTTCCCGCAGGCCTCCAGCGTAGCGCCGGTGGTGTAGATATCGTCAATCAGCATCACCCGGCTTCCACGGAGAGCGTCGCGCATCTCCCCGCTGCCAGGAAAAATGGCATTTCGGACATTCTCCCGCCGCTGCACGTCGTCCAGTTCCTTCTGGGGCCTGGTCTGGCGCGCGCGGATGAGACAATCCCCCGCTACGGGTATCCCCATAGCCCGTCCCACATGCTCCGCCACGGCCTCGGCCTGGTTGTATCCCCGGAACCACCGTCTTTTCCGGTGCAGGGGCACCGGCACCAGATAATCCGGACGCCACCGCCGGAACCTGTCGATCCGGTGACGCAGCAGCTCGTCGGCGTATACCCCGGCGTCTGCCTCGCATCCGCCATACTTGAAATCCGCCATGACGCGCTTCATCTTCTCCGTGTATATCCACAGCGCCGTCCCTTCATCCAGGAAGCTCTCCCTCGCTGAACAATCCCGGCAATACTCCGTCCGCGGACTCAGCACCGGCTTGCCGCAGTGGCGGCAGCAGGGCTCGGTCACAAGGGGCATCCGCTCCCTGCAGGCTCCGCAGATCTGTCTTTCTCCCAGCGCGCGCCCGCAGACCGGACACTTGACCGGAAAGATCAAATCCAGTATGTTCATGCACTTCCCCCTATGTTCTGCAACTACTATATACATCATACCAAATTATAGAAGATTTTGCACCCTATTTTTTTCATTTATTTCTAAAATTCTCTCCGCCAGGGAAGAATAGCGCAGCTGCTCCGACCGATTGGCGATCATGCCGCGGACCGTGTCCGGATTTCCCACGATGGTAACGCATTTTTTCCCCCGTG
This sequence comes from uncultured Lachnospiraceae bacterium, assembly GCA_947631075.1. Lineage (GTDB taxonomy): Bacteria > Bacillota > Clostridia > Lachnospirales > Lachnospiraceae > Eubacterium_F. The sequence continues at coordinate 10,120 of CANRJU010000021.1, read as the reverse complement.
TAACGGCCGTGTAAAGCACGTTCCGATTCATGAGAGGCCGCGGTCCCGCAAGGAGCGGAAGCACCACCGCAGGATACTCGCTGCCCTGGGATTTGTGAATGGTGATCGCGTAGGCAAGCTCCAGCTCGTCCAGGTTTCCCTGCGGATAGGTGACGTACTTCTCATCCTCGAAGCGGACGGTTATCTCCTTTTCCGCCCGGTCGATTTCCGTGATAACGCCGCAGTCCCCGTTGAACACACCGCTCCCCTCCTCGATTCTCATGCCGGAATACCCTCTCACTTCCCATTTGATCTGGTAATTGTTTTTCATCTGCATGACCTTGTCACCCTCCCGGAAAATCACGCCGTGGCACTCCATCTGAGTTTTGTCGGGACTCTCCGGGTTTAAATACCGCTGCAGCACCTCGTTACAGCGGTAAACTCCCAGTTCCCCTTTTTTCATGGGAGTGAGCACCTGCACGTCAAAGGGCGTGCAATCCGTATATTTGGGCATTTTATCCCGCACCAGCCAGAGCATGACCTCCAGGACGCCGTGACTGTCATCCCGCTTGAGACAGAAAAAATCCCGGCTCTTATTGTCCAGGGCAATCTCCTCTCCGTGGTGAATCCGATGGGCGTTGACGATAATATCGCTCTCCGCCGCCTGCCGGAAAATCCGGGACAGCTTCACTACATTGAAGCAGTGGGAGCGGATTATGTCCTTGAGCACGTTGCCCGGCCCCACGCTGGGAAGCTGGTTCACATCCCCCACGAGAATCAGCCTGGTTCCCACAGAAACCGCCTTCAACAGATTGTGGAACAGGTAAATATCCACCATAGACATCTCGTCAATAATCAGAACGTCCGTCTCCAGCGGATTCCACTCATTTCTCCCGAAAAGCTCCGTCTGGTCCTCCCGCTCCCTCTCGTCCGGCGCTCCGTTGTACTCTAACAGCCGGTGAATGGTCTGCGCCTCATAGCCCGTCGCCTCGGACATGCGCTTGGCCGCCCGCCCCGTGGGCGCCGCCAGCAGAATCTCCTTTCCCTCCTGTCTGAGACACTTGATTATCATATTGATAGTGGTAGTCTTTCCGGTACCCGGACCGCCGGTAATCACGAGGAGTCCGCTGTTCATAGCCTCCTTTACCGCGATCCGCTGCAGCTCGTCTAACTCCATCCCCTCACTTTTTTCCAGAGACCGGATCCGCTCATCCGCCCGTCTCCCATCCCGCCCCATGACCACGTTGAGGTCTAAAAGCATTCGGGCGCAGTTCAATTCCGCGTAGTACAGCGTCGGCAGATAAATATTCCCGTCCCCCTTCACGAGCACCGTCTGGTCCATCTCCATGTCCTCCAGCACCTCAAGCGCCAGCGCCTCCGATATTTCCAGCCGGTACACGGCCTGCCGCACCAGCATCTCCTCCGGCATGTACACATAGCCCTCGCCGGTCCCCAGGCCCAGCACATACAGGATTCCCGCCCGTATTCTCTCCCTGGATTCCAGGGCAAAGCCCGCCTTTCTGGCAATGTCGTCCGCAATCTTGAATCCCACGCCGCTTATGTCCTCCGCCAGCTTGTAGGGATTATCCTTTACGATTCCGTACAGCGCCGTGCCGTAGGCATTGTATATTTTCACCGCCAACTGGTTGGTAATCCCGTACTGCTGCAGAAAAATCATGGCGTCCCGCATCTCTCTTTTTTCCTCGAACTGCTTTGAAATACTCATCGCCTTCGTCTCGCTGATGCCCTTTACCTCCGCCAGCCGCTCCGGCTCCCTCTCTATGATTTCAAATGTCTTATCCCCGAACTTGTCCACGATGCGCTTAGCCAGGCCTCCCCGGATTCCGGCAATAGCGCCGGATCCCAGATAGCGCAGCATGGCAATCTGGTCCTCCGGATCCTTTACCTCGTAGGAAGTCACTTTCAGCTGCTCCATGTACACCGGATGATGGATGATTTCCCCCTTGACGTGCACATATTCGCCCTCGTTGATAAAAGGGAAATTGCCCACGCAGGTCTCCGTCTCTCCCTCTGTATTTTCCAGTTCAAATACCGTATATCCATTTTCCACATTGCGAAAGATAATATGGGACACATATCCCTTTCTCTCCTCCATAACGCGAGCCTCCCCAGTTAAAAACCCCGAAAGCATAAAATACCTTCGGGGTATAAATTTCATGATTCCCATGCACAGGCACGCATCATGAATTATTTTTGATAATAGAATCATACAGCTGTTCCGCGATGCCAAGTCCCTGGCCGCTGTTTACCATGCTCTCCGCTACGCTCTGCAGGTAGATGTCCGAGAACATATCCACATACTGTTTACTGTCGTCCTCCTCGTCATCGCCCTCTGTCAGCGCCTTGGCCGATTCCTGCATGTTCTTGAACATCTGCTGAATCATGTACGCCTCAAACTGCTTGCAGGCGTCCAACGTCTCCTCGTCCGTCTGCATGTTCTCCAGCTTGCCCGTCAGCTGATCCGCCGCCGGGTTGTTGGCGTCTACGCTGTAATTTGTAAAATATGTATTGTCCACCGATATCGCCATAATGGGACCTCCATTTCTGAGCGAACAAGTTCGCCTTGCCTCCATTTCTGTTCACACTATCCCCCTGCCCGGTCTATTACGAGCGGAGGTTATTGGCCTGCTGCAGCATCTCGTCCGACGCCTGAATGGCCTTGGAGTTCATCTCGTAGGCGCGCTGGGCGATGATCATGTTGACCATCTCATCCGCCGCCTGCACATTGGACCGCTCCAGGTATCCGGACTTGAGTATAGAACCTAGCTGGTTCGCCGTGTAAATGGTGGGAACGCCGGAAGCCGGCGACTCCATGTAATTGGAATCGGATCCCTTATCCAGTCCTCCCGCATTGGGGAAATAAGCGAGCCCCACCTGTACGCCGATGGACTGCCGATGGCCCGTGTCATCCGGGTATGTCAAATTCCCCAGCTGATCGATCTCCACATCCGCCGCGCGGTATTCTTCCGATAGGCGGATGGGCTGTCCGTTGGTGTCTAACACCGCGCGGCCGTTGCTGTCCGTCAGCTCTATGCCGTCCGACGTCACCGCCATGACAAAGCTTCCGTTTCTCGTATAGGCCGTAGAGCCATCCTCCATCTGCACCATGAAAAATCCATCGCCCTGAATGGCGTAATCAAACTCGCCGTTGGAAGCCATAAACGCTCCCTGGGTAAAATCCGATGAAATCGCCGCCACTCTGGTGCCGAGCCCCACCTGGGCTCCCACCGGCTTCGGATCGCCGGTAGTCGTCGTGGTTTTCTTCTGCATGTTCTGATAAATCAGCGACTTAAAATTCGCTGTCTGCGTCTTGTATCCCGTCGTGTTGATATTGGACAGGTTGTTGGCAATGACGTCCAGATTGCTCTGCTGTCCGATCATGCCGCTGGCTGCTGTCCACAAAGAACGCATCATACTCTGTCACCTCCGTTATGATTCCATGTCCTACGGTTCATCTGCCCTCAGAAATTAACCCAGTCTCCCTACCTGGTTGACCGCCCGGTCTAACATGCTGTCGTAAGACCGGATCACTTTCTGATTTGCCTCATAAGCTCTCGTTATAGTAATCATATCGACCATTTCCTGCACAACCTTTACATTTGATTGCTCGGTATATCCCTGTAAAATCTGCGCGGGGGCGTCCGTCTCTGTCGCTCCCGCCAACGGCTCATACATGGTATCGCCGTATTTTACCAGATAGTCGTAATCCTCAAAGTCCGTAATCTTCAGCGTGTCGATATACTGTCCGTCCGCATTGATCACGCCGTCCGCGGACACCGTGACATTGACAGAAGAAGGGTTGATATGGATATCGCCGCCCTGTCCCTGTACAGCGTTGCCCTCCGAGTCCACCAAAAGACCCTCTTTGGTCAGCATAAAACGGCCGTCTCTCGTGTAGCGGGTGTGAACGTCCCCGTTCTTATCCGTCACATTCACCGTGAAAAATCCGCTGCCGCTCAGCGCCAGATCGTATGTACCGGACGTCTGCCGCACCGAACCCTGCGTGAAATCAGTGTACACTTCCCCGATCTTCACGCCCAGGCTCAATCGCCCGATTGCCTCATTGTGGTACGCCTGAGATCCATCTCGTATTTTGATTGCCAACACCTGATCAAAGGCCTGACTGGTAACCCGCTCATCCTTGTATCCTACGGTGTCGGAGTTGGCCATGTTATGTGAAATAACATCCAGCCTCTTCTGCTCGTTGACCATCCCTGTCCAAGCAGTATAAAGACCTCTAAGCATCTGAATCCTCCTTTATGTGTATTATTTTATGTGTATATTTTATAGAAATATCCATCTCAATCAGCTATGCCGGGCGCGGGCTGTCAGTCCTCGCCGCCCTCGCCGCTGAGAAACTCTACATATTTGCCCGTCCCGATGGCCACGGCCGTCATGGGCTCCTCCGCCGTCATGGTGGTGATGCCGGTCTTGGACTCGATCAGCTCCTCCAGGCCGTACAGCAGGCTTCCGCCTCCCGTCAGCACGATGCCGCGGTCCGCGATGTCCGCCGCCAGCTCCGGCGGGGTCTTCTCCAGCACGCTGTGAACCGCCTCCACGATCTGGGAAGTTGTATCCTTCAGCGCTTCTTCCGTCTCCTCGGAGGTCACGGTAATGGTCTTGGGCAGGCCGGTCACCAGGTTCCGTCCCCGGACGTCCACCGACACGCTCTCTGGTCTGGGATACGCGGTGCCGATGCGGATCTTGATATCCTCCGCCGTTCTCTCTCCAATGAGGAGATTGTGCTTCTTGCGCATGAAACGGACGATGGCGTCGTCAAAATCATCTCCCGCGATCTTGATAGATGTGCTGACCACCGTGCCGCCCAATGAAATCACGGCGATATCCGATGTGCCGCCTCCGATATCTACAATCATATTGCCGCACGGTCTGGCAATGTCAATGCCGGCTCCGATGGCGGCCGCGATGGGCTCCTCGATAATCTTTACATCTCTGGCTCCCGCCTGAAAAGCAGCGTCCTCTACCGCCTTGCGCTCCACCTCTGTAACCTGGCTGGGCACGCATATGCTGATGAGGGGCTTGCGGAATCTCTGCTTGCCCACGGCTTTATGAATAAAATATTTCAACATCTTCTCTGTCACAGTATAGTCGGAAATCACTCCCTGGCGGAGCGGCCGGACCGCGACGATATTGCCCGGCGTACGCCCGAGCATCAATCTGGCTTCCTCACCGATTGCCTTGATTCTGTTGGTATCCCTGTCAAAAGCAACTACACTTGGCTCTTTCAGCACAACGCCTTTTCCCTTTACATATACTAAAATGCTGGCTGTACCCAAATCTATTCCAATATCAAAAGCCACGATTCATTCTCCTTTCACTATCTCCTGTATATTATCCCCTATTTGCATGTAGATACTCCTATTATATACGCATTCGCGAATATTTCAAAGCCTTTTTTTAATTTAGGATCAAAAAAATTTTTGGTCCCAATTTTTTTGAAGCAAAATTTTTTTGTCCAAGATTTTTTCTAAAATTCCCCGTCCGCGCAGGCCGCCTGCATCATGATCGCGCATTCAATCCTCTTTCTCTGCAGCTTGCAGCCAATCTCATAGGGCTTTTGAATGTCATGATGGCTGTGCCAGGCATTGGCCGCGCACCCGCCGCTGCAGTAGAACCGCGCGAAGCACTTCCGGCACTCCTCCTTGGCGTAGACATTGCACATCTTGAACCTATCCCTCATCTCCGTGTTGACGATGCCCTCATCCACGTTTCCTAAGCAGAACTGCTCCTCCCCCACGAACTGATGGCAGGGGTAAAAATCTCCCCAGGGCGTGACGGCCAGGTACTCCGTGCCCGAACCGCAGCCGGACAGTCGCTTGTACACGCAGGGACCGCCGCTCAGATCAATCATATAATGGAAGAAATTAAATCCACGCCCCTCTTTTTCGCGCTTTAACATCTCCCGCGCCAGCTCGTCGTATTCCCGGCAGATTGCCGGAACATCCTCCTCGCGGATGGCATAGGGTTCCTCCGGCCCCGCCACCACCGGCTCCACGGAAATCTGCTCGAATCCCTGGTCCGCCAGACTCAGAACGTCCTTTACAAAATCCAGGTTCTCGCGGGTGAATGTGCCCCGCACATAGTATTTCGACTGCTTTCTCGATTCCGCCACTTTTTTAAATTTATCTATGATATAGTCGTAACTTCCCTCGCCGTTCTTAAAGGGGCGCATGCGGTCGTGAACCTCTTTCCTGCCGTCTATGCTGAGCACGATGTTGTCCATCTCCCGGTTGGCGAAATCAATCACGTCATCGTTTAACAGCACGCCGTTGGTCGTGAGGGTAAAGCGGAAATGCTTGTCCCTCTCCTTTTCCAGTTCTCTGCCGTAGGCCACTAGCTGCTTCACCACGTCAAAGTTGAGAAGCGGCTCTCCGCCAAAAAAATCCACTTCCAGGTTGCGCCTGCTGCCGGAGTTCTCCACGAGAAAATCCAGCGCCTTTTTCCCCACCTCAAAGCTCATGAGAGAGCGATCGCCCTTGTACTCGCCCTCGCCCGCGAAGCAGTACCGGCAGGCCAGGTTGCAGTCGTGGGCGATGTGGAGACAGAGAGCCTTCACCACCGTCTGCCTCTGCTTAAAGTCGATCACGCCGTCCTGATATGTATCCTCTGTAAAAAGGGAGCCCTCCTCCTCTAACGTCCTCAAATCCCCAAAAAGCTCCTCCATATCCTGCTCTGTGACAGATTCGTCTTTGTATTTTTCCATAATGACCGGAAGGATGCTCTCCCGGCTCTCTCTGCCGTACCGGTCTCCTTCTCTGTCCTTTAGCAGATCCAGCACGTCATACGCCACGTCGTCCACCACATGGACAGATCCGCTGTTTACATCCAGTACGATATTGTATCCGTTATTTTTATATAAATGAAGCATCTTCTTACCCTCTACATGAAACGAGGACTGAGCCGGAACCCGTATTCCGGTCAGCCCTCCATTGCTCTTTTTTAATAATGTATTTACTTGTTCTCGCAGCTCTGATTGCCCACGGTGCATGACGTCTTGCACGCTGACTGGCAGGAAGTCTGGCACTCGCCGCATCCGCCCTTCTTGACCGTATCTTTCAGGTTCTTTGTAGTCAATGTCCTGATTCTTCTCATGATGTCGCCTCCGTTTCCCTTAATATGGATTCATAATACTGCTACTATAACACACTCCCGCTCATATTTCAAGCATTCTTTGCCGCCCGCCTCAATTGGCCTTCATTGAGCCTCCTTTGCCGTCCGCCTCAATCCTGCCCGATAAACCGCCGGATCTTCTTCATCCTCTCCTTGGCGGAGCGGAATCCGTGCCAGTAGGACATCTCCAGCTTGCGCACATCTGACTCAAAGGCATTTAACGGGTGGTTGGGCCGGAAAAGCAACGCCTTCCCCTCCTTCGCCAGCTCCTCGCAGTACCGGACGGACTCGTTATATCGCTCCGGGCGGCTCTTAATGGCCTTCTTCAACTCCGGATACCGATGTCCCAGCATCCGGGCTCCCATCTTGTCGTATTTCCCCAGTTGCTTGACAAATCCCCGCGGCTGGGTCAGCACGACAATGACATTGTCACAGCCGTCCTCCAGTGCCTTCTTCACCGGAATCGGATCCGCCAGGCCGCCGTCGTAATACTTTGTCCCCTCGATCTCAATGGGCGGAAAGAACATGGGAAGGGCGCAGGTGGCCCGCAGCATCGTGTACTCCTCGTCCATCTCCATGGCGTTCAGGTACTCCGCCTGTCCCGTCTTGGCGTTGGTCACGCCCACCAGACAGGTTCCCGGATAATTCAGAAATGTCTCCCGGTCAAAGGGAACCAGCTTATCCGGTATCTCGCCGAACACAAAATCCAGGCCGAATATGCTCCGGTTCTTCACCAGATTCTTCCGGCTCATGTACCGGTCGTCATTGCGGTACTTCTGAATAATCTCAAGATTCCGCTGAGGCTGCCTGGAAATATAAGAAACGCCATCCGCGATCCCCGCTGAGACGCCAATGCAATATGGCAGCAAAATATTCTCGGACAGCAGGGCGTCCAGTACCCCGCAACTGAAAATAGGCCGGAATGTGCCGCCTTCCAAAACGATTCCTGTCACAGCTATAACTCCTTTCACGCTTTCCCTAAAACGACTTTAACCCTGTCATCAGTATACCTTTTGACAGGGTCAAAGTCAATATAAAATGGTCGGTCAGAAAAATGTCATGTCTCTATATGGAATAGGTTCGGGATATCGCCGTCCCCGTTATCCTCTGGTAAATGTCTTCCACGTGTCGATGATCCGTCCCTCCCACTGGAGATAGATGTGGTACTTCCCCGCCGGGAGATTGTCCGTGGCGCACACCAGGGCATACCGCTGATCGCTGAAAATCTCGTTCCGCTGGTCGGTCTGGGAATAATCCCTCTCGTAAAATCCGTCTTTTCCCTTAAAATATATCTTCTCGATGCTGTGATCCTTGCCGGTGACCATGAGCGTGTCCTCGTAAAAGGACAGATCCACCATCCTGAGGTTCTGGTCTTTTTTCGTCAGGCGGCGTAAAATCTTCCGGAGACCCGGCGTGAGCGGCGTCTTCTCAATCTTTGTCCAGCCCGGATCCGGCGCCGACACGGCCTGGGGCACATCCCCCCGGATCCGCACCGCAACGTCGATTCCCCGGCTGAGCTCATCGTAATCCGGGAAAAAGCGGTATCCGCGATAAAAGGAAAATTTCGTCCTGTACTCGTTGATCAGCTCGGCGCTCTCCCGGTCGAACTCCTGTATCGTCCCGTTCCTGTCGTCCAAAGGCGCGTTGAGGCAGCCGCTCATGGAAAATACATGGTCTTTCTCCAGGATGCCGATGGAGCGGATCCGGGACTTGACGTTCGGATAGCTCTGCTGGAGGCGCACGGTCATCTTCTTTTCATCAATCTCGTAGATGCGCACGAAAGAGCGCTTGTCCCCGTCGAAGCTGTCCACCGGTCTTCTCTTGTCGTAGTGGTTGTCATATATAATCATCTGCAGGGCTCCGTCCGCCGTCGGCTCCGGCAGAAAATACGAGGAGTGCGCCTGATAAAAGAATCCCATATCATCGCCCACGGGCTTCAGAACCTTGTTCTCAAAGGGGGTATCCTTCCATATGGTAAGATCGCTGAGAATCCACAAAAGCTCCCGCGTCTGCCAGCGGATCTTCATGACGGAGTGGAGATTCCTGGCACAGATCAGAATCGTGCCCTCGTCCTCCTGATAGGATATGGTGTTGATATGGGCCCAGTCTAAATACTGGTTCAGGTACTTGTTATCCGGGAGCACATCCTGTAAGAGCAGCTTATCCACGACTTTTCCGCTCTCTCTGTCCACGCGGATAATGGCGTCCTCCACATGCTCCAGCAGGGAACTGGAGACGGTCATAAGGTCGCCCCCCGGCGCTATCTCGCCGCCGTCGTGGTGTATGCCGTCCGGAATGATATACTCCCGGTGCACTCTCCCGAAGAAATCCATCTCCAGCGCATGTACCGAGTGTGGGTTGGAATAGGACGGCGCCGCCACATTGTCCCGCAGAAACAAAAATCTCCCCTGGCTCATGGGATACAGGCCGTAGGCCTTGGGACGCAGCTTCAGATAATAGCGCACCTCGCCCTCCTCGTCAAAGGCATAGGGATACGGCGTGTCCCCGCCATATACGAAAATCAGCGGGAAATAGCTGGACGCCGCTTTCTTCTTGATCTTGACAGCGTCCACATATCTCGCGGGGAGCTTCGGCGTCTGGATCATAACCTGCTTCTCCTGGATCACCTCGGATCCCCGCTTCAGTTCCAGATTCACTTCGTTCTCCCGGCCGGACCGGAGGCACAGCACGGGAACCCGGTGGGTCACAGCCGACTCCGTGGTATGGCTGTACAGGGAGCCGTCGCCCAGACGCACGCTCACCTCGCAGGGTTCAGAAGTAGTAAAAAGGATATAAGCCGTCAGCGGCGCCAGCCGGAATGGATCCTGGATCACAAGCATGTTGTCTTCTGTATAATGACCCGTGGCCAGCAGCTTCTCGATGGTCCGTTCCACATCGCGGGTCCGCCGTGTAAACGACTCCCTCTGCGGTATGGGACTGCGGACCGGACTAGCCTCTTCCCACTCCGTCCTGTACTTGCAGACAAGCC
>CANRJU010000020.1 GCA_947631075.1 uncultured Lachnospiraceae bacterium | reverse complement strand
CCCACGCGCTCCTGTGTCAAAAAGCCGGACGTGGTCGCCCCCGGCTCCCGCATTATCAGCTGCTCCTCCTACCGCCAGTTCCAGAGAGGGCATTTTTACTCCGTCAAGAGCGGCACCTCCATGTCCACGCCCGTGGTCAGCGGCGCGATTGCCCTCCTCTTAGAGATGTCCCCACAGCTCTCCCCCAAAGAAATAAAGATCCGGCTGAAAAACTCCAGCACGGATCTCTCTCTGCCCCACGAGCAGCAGGGGTGGGGACTTCTCAATATTGAACGGCTCTTATAGATGCCATATATCTTCGTTGTACTGGGCAATGGTGCGGTCGGAGGAGAAAAATCCCGCCTTGGCGATGTTCACCAGCATTTTCCGCGCCCAGGCTCTCCGGTCCTCGTAGTCCGCGTAAGCCCGCTCCTTCGCCTTTACATACTCCGAAAAATCCGGGAATGTCATGAACCAGTCCTTATTCAACAGCTCATTGTACAGGCGGGTCAGCTGCGTCTTGTCGCCGATCCGGAGCATTTTTTTGCTGACAATAAAATCGACGGCCTCTCTTAAATCCTCATTTTTCTCATAATAATCCCTAGAGCGGTAATCGCCTCTGTCGTAGCGGGCAATCACGGTGTCGCTGTCCTCTCCGAAAATATAAATATTCTCGTCGCCCACGAGCTCGTGAATCTCCACATTCGCCCCGTCCTCGGTTCCGAGCGTGACGGCTCCGTTCAGCATAAATTTCATGTTTCCGGTGCCGCTGGCCTCCTTGGACGCCAGAGAAATCTGCTCCGATATATCACAGGCCGGAATCAGCTTTTCCGCGTTGGTGACGTTGTAGTTTTCCACCATGACAACTTTCAGATACGGCGCCACTTCCTTGTCCTTTTTAATCAGCTTCTGCAAGCAGAGGATCAGGTGAATAATGTCCTTGGCAATCACATAGGCCGGCGCCGCCTTGGCCCCGAAAATCAGCGTGATCGGCCGCGCGGGCTTCTTCCCCGCCTTGATCTCCTTGTATTTGTGAATGGCGTACAGGGCGTTTAACTGCTGCCTCTTGTACTCGTGCAGGCGCTTGATCTGGATGTCGAAAATGGACTCCGTATCTAAGCTGATGCCCTGAGTCTCTTTCAGATAAGAAGCCAGCCGCCGCTTATTTTCCATCTTGATCTCCGTCAGGCGCGTGAGGACCTTGTCGTCCTCTTTGTACTGCAACAGATCCTCCAGCTTATCGGCGTCCTTTTTGAACCCGTCGCCGATTGTCTCCGTCAGAAAATCCGTCAGGGCGTGGTTGCAGTGCAGCAGCCACCTGCGGAACGTGATGCCGTTGGTCTTGTTGTTAAATTTCTCCGGATAGAGCTTGTAAAAGTTTTTCAGCTCGCTGTTTTTCAAAATTTCCGTGTGCAGATAGGCCACTCCGTTGACGCTGTGTCCGTAATGCATATCCATATGGGCCATATGTACGCGCTCCTCGCCGTCCACAATGGCCACCGCCGGATCCTTAAATTTCTCTTTCACATCCTCATCCAGATGCCGGATGATCGGCACCAGGGCGGGCGCTACCTTTTCAATGAAGGAAACCGGCCATTTTTCGAGCGCCTCCGCCAGAATGGTGTGGTTGGTGTAGGCGCAGGTATCCGTCACGATCCGGGTTGCCTCCTCCCAGGAAATCCCCTCGGCGGTGAGCAGACGAATCAGTTCCGGAATCACCATGGACGGGTGGGTGTCGTTGATCTGGATGGCGACGTAATCCGCCAGGTCGTGGAGATTGCTTCCCCTCTCCTTCGCCTCGTCTAAAATCAGCTGGGCGCCGCAGCTCACCATAAAATACTGCTGGTACACGCGCAGGAGCCGTCCCGCCTCGTCGCTGTCGTCCGGGTACAGAAACAGGGTGAGGTTTTTCTGAATCTGTTCCTTGTCAAAATCAATGCCTTTTTTCACAATGGATTCGTCCACGGATTCCAGATCGAACAGATGCAACCTGTTAGTTCCGCTGTCATAGCCGGTCACCAGAATGTCGTACATGACCGCCTCCACCTGGAAGTCTCCGAAGGTGACCGGGAATCTCTTTTCGCTTTTCGTCAGCCAGCTCGTCTTTTCAATCCAGGGATTGGGCTTCTCCATCTGGCGGCACTTTTTAAATTTCTGACGGAACAGGCCGTAGTGATAATTCAATCCGATGCCGTCGCCCGGCAGCCCCAGCGTGGCAATGGAGTCCAGAAAGCAGGCCGCCAGCCTTCCCAGGCCGCCGTTGCCCAAAGACGGCTCCGGCTCAAAATCCTCGATGGCCGCAAGGCTCTTGCCCGCCGCCGTCAGCTCCCGCTCTATGTCCTCGTAAATGCCCAGATTGATCAGGTTGTTGCTCAGCAGCTTTCCGATGAGAAACTCCGCCGAGATGTAATACAGCTTCTTTTTTCCCTCGGTGATTCCCTTTGCCTCCGCCCGCGTTTTCACAAGTTTCAGGAGCGCGTAATAAATCTCCTCATTCCGGCACTGCCGGATGGTCTTCCCAAACACCTGTGATACTACTTCCTCTAACATACTCTGCACCAAACCTTTCTTATTTTAATCTCCATTCCGGAGCGAATAGTATTCGCTCTGGCGTTTTATGCGACGGGGCCAAATGGTGATTTGACCTCCTCCTATCATTCATTCGTTCCTAGCCGATATACTCGCAGGCCGCCAGTCCCGCCACGGCGCCGTCGGAAGCCGCTGTCGCCAGCTGCCTGACCGCCTTCGTGCGGCAGTCGCCCGCCGTAAAAATGCCCGGCGTCCCGGTGAGGCAGTCCTCCGCCGCCCGGATATATCCTTTATCATCTATGTCTACCAGCCCGGAAAAGGCACGGTTATCCGGCATCTGGCCGATGGCCACAAAAAGTCCGGAAACCTCCAGCTCCCTCTCCTCGCCAGTCGCCGTATTCTGAATCTCGATGGACGCGAGGCTCTTGTCGCCCCGCAGCTCCCTGACCACATACGGGGTCATAAAAACCACATTTTCCTTTTCCCGAAGCGCCTCCACAAGCCTCTCCTCGCCCCGGAACTGGTCCCGCCTGTGAATCAGATATACCTTGCCGCAGACGCCGGACAAAAACAGGGCGTCCTCTAACGCCGTACTTCCGCCGCCCGCCACGGCCACGTCCTTTCCGCGGAAAAACATTCCATCACAGGTCGCGCAGTACGAGACGCCGGCCCCGGTCAGTTCTTCTTCCCGCTCCAGTCCCAGAGGCCTGTTCTTCGCCCCCGTGGCGAGAATCACCGCCCTCGCCTCATAGACGCTCTCCTCGCCGGAAGCGCTCCTTGTCACGACGCGCTTGATTCCATCCGGCTCCTGGGGGCTCTCGATCCCCACCACCTGAGCCAGCTTGAACTCCGCCCCCAGGCCGGTAGCCTGCTCGTACAGCCCCTTCGCGAATTCAAAGCCGGAAATCTGGCGGATTCCCGGATAATTCGCCACCTCCGGCGAGTTCACGATCTGGCCGCCGTAGCCCTTTTGCTCCAGCACGAGAGCGCTCTTTCCCGCGCGGACGCTGTAAATGGCGGCGGAGAGACCCGCTGTCCCTCCGCCTACAATAATGATATCATACATAATCTCTCCCGCCCTGCTCCTTATAAAAGACTCAGAATCTCCTCCTTGGGAATAACGCCGATGGAGCGGTTCGTCTCCGCGCCGTCCTTCATCACGACAAGCATCGGAATCGACATAACGCGAAACTCCATGGCCAGATACTCATTCTGGTCCACATTGACCTTTCCCACCTTGATGTCCTCTCTCTCCTCGGCAATCTCGTCCACTACCGGCGAGAGCATCTGACAGGGGCCGCACCATCCGGCCCAGAAGTCTAACAGCACCGGCTTATCCGACTGGAGAACTTCCTTTTCGTAATTTTCCTTCGTTATCTCAATAACAGCCATATCTGCCTCCTTGAATCCTTGTGAAGCATTGACAATCCGCAATGTCATACAATCTCACAACTTAAAAAACTACCTTGAATAGTTTACCACAAATTCCGGAACTTAACAACAAAATATTGTTTATCCATGAAATTTTCTATGAAACTTTCTATGAAATCTTCTATGAAAATTTCATTATTTCCATGGGATTTGCTTTGAAAATATCAGTTTTTTAACGCTGTAATCGGCACTACAAACACTCCGTCCGGTCTGGCATACGCCGCGTTTGACATCCCGCAGATTACGCAGAGAACCGACGGCGCAAGACCTCCCGCCCTGAGAATATCATCCCTCAGGGCGACCAGAGCCTCGGCCGCCTTGTCGATCTGGTTCGCTCCGAGCTTGATCTCAAAGGCGCACCACCTGCCGTCCGAAAGCTCAATGACCGCGTCAATTTCTCTGTTATTATAATCCTGATAATGAAAAAGATTCGCCCCGAATGACTCGGCATAAATCTTCAAATCTCGCTCCACCAGCGCCTCAAACAAAAAGCCGAACGTGTTCAGGTCGCCAATAAGTCGGGCGGGCGTTGCCTTTAACAGCGCGCAGGCGAGCGATGGATCGCAAAAATGCCTTTTTTCAGCCTGCTTTACCCGGACAGACGAACGGATATTGGACGCAAACGGCGGCTGATTGTCGATGAGGAACAGGCGGCTGAATACATCCAGATAGGTCGTTATCGTATCCGTGTCAATAGCCTCATCGCCATTTTCTTTAATATCGTTTAGCAGCTTCGCCTTCGTCGCCGTAGTACTCTCATTTCGCGCAAGAGAACGCAGCAGAAGGCGCATTTTCTCCGTATCATATTTTTTATTGTCAATGCGCTGCGAATCGTCGTCAAGAATGGCGTCAAGGTAGGCCTGCGGCAGCAGAAATGAGTCCTCCGGCCTGACATCCAGATTGCCGGGGAAACCGCCGCGCGCTGTGTAATACGCGAGGTCGCGAAGATTCACTTCGCCTGTAAGCGCTCCCGTGATCTCTCCATTGCACAGCGCCTCAAGCGATACTTCTCCGCTTGACTCTCCCGATTCATACAGCGACATGGT
Source organism: uncultured Lachnospiraceae bacterium (assembly GCA_947631075.1). Classification (GTDB taxonomy): domain Bacteria; phylum Bacillota; class Clostridia; order Lachnospirales; family Lachnospiraceae; genus Eubacterium_F. Next base: position 13,335 of record CANRJU010000020.1, on the reverse strand, counting down.
CCTCATGCGCAATTTTCCGATACGCCCTGCGCCGCTGTGGAGAATCCCCTTCCGCTTCGGCGTGGACGAGCCCGTCAGAATAAACTGCCCCTTATCCGCCCTCTGATCGACCGTGTAGCGCACAGCGTCCCAAATAGTCGGTACCTCCTGCCACTCGTCAAGCATACGAGGCGTCGCGCCCTCCAAGACCACCGACGGCGACATCTGCGCAAGCGATCGGTTCTGAAAATTGTTGGATGGATCGCCCAGCAGAAACTCGCTGCTGCTGTGGAATGAGGACGTCCACGTCTTGCCGCACCATTTAGGTCCTTCAATACATACCGCGCCAAAGGCGGACAGATATTTTTCGACCGAAACATCAATCACACGCGGTTTATATTTTGATTTGTCAGCTATTTTTCCCACAATTAACACCTCCGAGATTGAACTACAAGTATAGTATACCCCATTCGGTGAAATTATGCAATCTCATTCGGTGAAATTTCGCAATCTCATTCGGTACAATTTTGCAATCTCATTCGGTACAATTTTGCAATCTCATTCGGTACAATTTTAAGATTCCATTCGGTGAAATTCAGCAATCTCATTCGGTGAAATTTCGCAATCTCATTCGGTCAGATTTCCGATCTTTATCACATAGTCGCACATTTTCAGGCGCAATCCATCTGCTTCCACCCCAAATTTATCAATCGTTCTCTGGATTATCAGACATTGAAGGAGGATCAGTTTGAAGAATTGAATGAACAGCACCTGCATTGAGCTGTCCGATCTGTGCAATATCACCGGAGTAAACCGAAATAAGCTGAATCAGGAATTTAAAGACCGGACCGGCACCACGGTCATCCGCTACCTGAATCATTACCGCATTAACATTGCCAAGCGGGCGCTGATACACACGGAGCTGAAGCTGGAGGAGCTGTCGGAAGCGCTGGGATACCGTTACAGCTCCTACTTTATCACCCAGTTCACTAAAATTGTGGGGATTACCCCCGGCGAATACCGGAGGCAGCATCGTGTCGCGCGCGATTCTCACGGAGTAACGCGGGATTGACGTTTGCTTTGGCGCTTTAGCGTCGGTTTTAAATTGCAACAGTTCGAACGGCGTTTGCAAATTGACATGTGGCTAAATTAGGGGTATAATATAGCTACAATGGAGGTGAAATTATGCAGATTATTCCTATGCGTGATTTAAAAAATACAGTTGAGATAGAACGTCGTTGTGCGGAAGAAAACGGCCCGGTCTATGTGACAAAGAATGGGTATGGTCGGTTAGTTGTTATGGATATTGAGTATTATGAGCGCACCATGCAAAAAATGTATGAGGCAAGTGCGATATTGGAGGGCTTGGATGATATAAAGTCAGGTCGAACGCTGGATGGTGATTTATCTGTTGACAGTATAAGGAGAAGATATGGACTCTGAATTTGGATATAAGCAGAATACCTATATAATCATCGGAAAGGAGTTGATACTATGTCTGCTACAACAAAAGGATCAACTACTACAAACTTTAGCGTCCGTATGGACAAGGATATCAAGTCACAATGTGAAACCCTATACAACGAGTTAGGCATAAACCTCACCACTGCCATCAATGTGTTTTTACGCCAGTCCCTGCGTGCTGGCGGCTTCCCGTTTGATGTCAGGCTCGAACGCCCTAACCAGGAAACCATCAATGCCATGATGGAAGCAGAGCGCCTCGCCCATGATCCCAATGCCAAAAGGTATTCCGATGTAGATGAAGCACTTGCCGAATTAAAGCGATGAAACAAAAATATACCCAAAATACCTTATTCGGTGAAATGCTCCGAAAGACACTCCACAATCAGAAGAATTGCCGCTATAATAACCGCGCATTCCATATACATGATTGTCTGAACCGAGGCATGGATTATTTTTAAAAAAATAATCATAAAAACTATAAACGAAACCGTATTACGCGATTGCTTTTTTGTCATCACAAATTCTTCCTTGGAATAATTCATATTGGGATGATTCACCGCGCCGATTATCAGTATGGCTGCGAAGGAAACTAGCGCCGCGCAATCAAAAACAATTATTTGATCCGTCAGGCACATTGCCAAAACAATAACTGCACATTCCAAAAAAAGCGTTCCCAAAAAGCACTTCCAAAAAGCATTTAGATGGAATCCTCCCGCCCTATTTCGGATGTTAAAGAAGCAGAGCATAAATACGCATACATTTACAAACTGCCCGAAAATAATTCCGACCAGACTCATCGCACTGATAACAATGGCGCTCTCCACAATACATAATGCCTGATACCTGTATTCTTCCACCTGGTCTTTCCCTATCTTTTTTCTCTTAACTAACAGTTCAATATATCGCTCGACTATATTAGATACCATTCCTGTCCCTTTCCAAGTCAATAATCCTTTGTTCAATCATCAAAAACACTGTGTTCTTTTTTCAGTTTCAAATTTGCTACAGAGCCTCGCGCAGGCAGCGTGTTCACTCGCTGTCCGTGCGCTTCTCTGTGGCTCATGCTTAATCTAGCAAAAAATTATTCACTTTTCAATAGCAATTGCAGATTTGGAAATTTTATTGCAGAAATGGAAATTTTAATTAGACTTTAGTGAGCCACACCATATACATGCTTCTTTCCTCAGCCGGAATTTCAAGCGTATCCATAGCCTTCTCTTCCGTATAGTTCAGATTCTTCATCATGTTGACAATCGCTTCCAGCCTGGCTTTTCGGGCAGCTTCCAGAGTTGCTCCCTGCTTTTTAAGCGCAGCCGATTCTGTAAGGAATCTCCGCACATCCGCTTCCTTTGCATGATTAGACAGAACCCGCAGCGCGCTGTGCTTATCCGCAGTCAACTGACTGATAACAACAATCTGCGTGTCAAACTGCAAATGCCCTTTTACATAATATACTCCCGGATACGGCTACATAATCGTCCGTCCGGGCTTTTATACTCTATGACATTATGCTGTTTAAAAAACTTTCCCACTTCATTTTCAATCTGTACATCCAGTTCCTTCACCACTACGAGTATGTCGATCCGCTGCGGCTCCTTGCTCAATTTGTATTTTATTTCGGCAGCCGCTCTATATTTTGATATCAGGCAGACAAATTCTTCTGGCAAAAATACAGAAAATTTGATATAGTATAAAGTAAGAATATATAACTGCATAATAAACTACAAAAGCGAGGGATATTATGACCAAAACATTCATTATTGAAAAAGGACAAACGCCTGCTCAAGAGCAGTTGCAGGAAGTACAGGACGCCCAAAAACACCCTATTGAATTTGACGAAGATTGCCCGGAATTATCGCCCGCAATGTATAAACTGTGATTCAGAGAAATCGAAAGAAAAACGCCTGATATATATACCAAAAACCCGTTACCGGCCTGTCAAAATTTCTCTGACAACGATAGCGGGCTTTTATTTTTTCTAATCCTCCCCCCAATTCTCGCACTCGCCGCTGTCTTTTACCAGGCTCTCCCCACGCCTTGTACTGACAGACATAGTCGATTGTCTTGAACAGATCGTCAATCACCCTCTGCGTACTCTCCCTCTTTTACAGGAATCCCCCTGTCCTTCGCGTATTTCCACAGATCATTGCCTTTTTTGGTAACAACCGTCACAGAAACAGCCTTTTTTCCATTGGATTCATACAAGGCCGCATCCTCCAGCGCAAGGGAGTCCCCCGAATAATATATTTTTTCCAGTTTAGGACAGTTGGCAAAACATTGCATTCTTATTTCCTTTATGGACGGCGGCAGCACAATAGTGCGGACGTAATCATTACACGACATCGCGAAGTCGTCCAGCGCGGTGACCCTGCACCCGTCGATCTCTTCCGGCACCACGGCCGTCTCCTCGCGGTTTACCATTGCTCCGTTATAGCATATGATAATCGCTTCATGAGTCGCCTGATCGACCCTGTAATTGTAGAGCCTGTCCGGCGTCTGCATCAGTCTGCCCTTCCCCTCCTCGGCAGACGACTCAGTGGGCGTATTAAATATATCCGGATGATTTTTTTTCAGGTATATATTTACAGAGCAGGATGCGGCGAGCACGGCGGCGAGCACGGCAGCAAATACTTTGACAGAAAAAATATTCCGATAATTCAGTCTCATGCCGGCACCTCCAGACATCCGTCCCTCATCTGAAACACGGTATCGCACAGATCCTCCAGATCGTATTTATTATGCGTCGCGATGATGACCGCGGCGCCCCGTTCCCTCTCCTCATCCAGGATCTTATGGACGCGCGCAATGCTCTTCTCATCCAGCGCGTTCGTCGGCTCATCCAGCAGCAGTATGTCCGGCCGCTCAAAGACCGCCTGCGCGATGTTCAGCTTCTGCTTCATTCCCAGGGAATATTTCTTCACCTTGTCCTCCGTCTCCAGCCCGACCCGCTCCAGGGTCCTCCGTATGTCGTCTTCCGTGGCCGTCTTTCGGATCCCTGACAGCAGCCGGAGGTTGTCCGCCGCGGACAGGTAGGGGAGCAGCTCCATGTTTTCAATAATGATTCCGACGCTTTCCGGAAATGATACATCCTTCCGCACGACCTTTCCGTCAACCACTACCCGGCCGGAAGTCGGGCAGATCAGCCCGGCGACCGCCCGCAGCAGCATGGTCTTTCCCGAGCCGTTGGCCCCGTACAGGCCATAGATCTTCCCACGGTCAAACTCCGCGTTCACATTGTCCAGCACGGTCCTCCCTTTTATTTTTTTAGACAGATTCTCTACCTTGATCATATGCAGGCCCTCTCTTTCATATATAATCTTTTTTCTTTACAAATCTCAGCATGACGGAATATATTCCCGCTATCCATGCGGCCATGCTGCCGGCCGCAAGCCATCCCATCCCCCCGGCCAGGCCGGGCCCGTGCACGATGCGGGACGGAAAAACAAGGAAGTCGAACACATCGCTCCTGACCAGGCCCGATGCCAGGACAATGGCCACAAGCGCCACATTCATCGAAATGACCGCCGCTTCCTTCCCGATGGCGACGCACAGGAAGAAGAACAGCCAGCAGATGCACTGGACAATCAGGAAATAATCCGCAAGGCGGAAAAACAGCTCCCCTATATGCGCGCTCACGAACCGGAAATCGGCCATGGCATTCAGCAGCATCTGCAGGGAAACAAACACCAGCGTGCGCGCCGCCATCCGGAGGCATATCTTCCAGAGATATACGCCCATGCCCGCATTGCGCACGGCATGCAGGACTCCATACCTGCTTATATAAAAATCGCCCCAGTCCAGGTAGCAGAACAGCAGGAACAGAACGGGGGCGAGCAGCGCCAGATACTCGACAGCCCGGATCCCGTTCCATCCTTCCTTCTCCGGAATCCCGCTCAGGAACGGAACAGGCACATCGGATATGCCGCTGTTGTTCTTAAAAAAATACAGTTGGAACAGCAGCAGGACCACCAGCATCCCCCAGAACGAAATATCCTTTTTCATGCCAGGATATCCCCCCTTTTCCTTGCGCCCACCAGCAGCGCGCCCGAAACCATGATAAGGCACGCTTTTTTTACCAGGGCGGACACGCAGCCGCCCGCGCCGAACGCCCCCATGCAGTACTGCTCCAGCAGGTTGCTTCCCGCGAACGCGTTCTGCCCCGGGAAGATAAAATACTGTATTACATAGTACAGGACGCTGAATGCCGCTATCGTAAAGAGCTGCGACAGGGACGCCGCGAAAAACGTCCTGAAGAACTCCTTCACGATATACACGGTCACCAGGTAAAATGTCGTGGAAAACACCTGCATCAGGACGCCCGCAAAATAGCCGTGCCGCGCCGCCGCCCCCACATTCCCGAATGCCGCCACAAAGGCTGTCCCTATCCCCTCGTGCAGCAGCGAGAAGACGGCCGCGTGCAGAAATGCCCTCGATATCCTATGGAGCTGCCAGCGCTCCATGTCCGCATATCTGACCATGCCGCATACCGGGCTCCCTTCGCTCATGTACCCCTCCAGCATGACGAATATGATCATATTGCATACAAGCATGTGCAGTACGGAATTATAGTCGCCGATGATCAGGTTCTCCGTAAATTCCGCATCGCCCATAAATCCCCGCCGGTACACGCTGTACAGCCCCTGAAACGTCGATATGCGGTCAATAAGGAACAGGATCCCCGCGCAGGCCATTCCTTTAAATACTCTCTTTTTCAAATCTCGTCTCCTTAACATAAAAAACAACCGTCAGCAATCCGAACAGCAGGACCGCCTGCAGCAGCAGCGGCGCCAGGACATCCAGCATGTATTCTGAGTGTACCTGAAAAAGCAGCATGATGGAATTTTTCTTTAAGAACAGTACAAACCACAGCAGCAGGATCAGGCCGTACACAATCTTTCTCTGCCTGACGGATATGCTCAGCATAGTCCCCGCCATCGCGATCATTCCGGATACCAGGGCGCAGACCGCGGCAAAAAGCAGGCTGGCCAGCGTCCGGTGCTCCGTCTCCCAGATCAGGAACGGATCCAGCAGCAGCTCTTCCCCGTACTTGTCCCCCGTCCCTCCGGCGAACAAAATATGGACGACCGCCAGGTCGATCAGCAGCGCTATAAATACCAGCGCGAAACCGCCCCAGAAGGACTTCTTGAGATTGTCCTTTATATATCTTTTCTTTCCCATCCTGCTGGCCAGTATGTTGATGTATCCGCTTGCGGAATCCATCAGGCAGTCATTTGAAAAAATGAGCAGCAGGTAAAGCGGGAGGGGCCATAAGAACAGCGCCTGAAAGACATGCCCAACGCCGACGGAATTGCCGGCCAGGAAGAAATTATAATCCGGAAAAAAGACTTCCCCCGTATCCAGGGCCTGCCTGACGTATATGAGCGCTTCTGCTGACGGGAAAAATAACAGCGCAAATATCAGTGTGTTTCGGAATCTGTTGTTCCATATCCTTTTTATAAAATACATATTTCATACCCACTCCTCTCTTTTTTTCTGCATTCAATATCTTACTCTTGTATTTGTATCCACGCTAGCTCCTTTATTTGATAGCATACCACAACGAGTTCCAAAGTGCCTGTCATTTTCCTTGCGTATTTCTTACGATTTTATGATAATGCAATCTGCCAAAAGGTTAATTATCCATGTCTGATAATCCCGTCAACTCTCATATGGCCATTTCGAGTTTTTCCCCTCCTTTCGCTGAATCCATCTGGAAGTATAGCACAAATTTTTCGCCCTGACTGAAAGTGGCTGTGAAATGTCAAAAATGGGGGGCGATCTGCAAACCCGTAAACAGCGGCTGCACTTCACCCCCCGTTTTTGACACTTCGCCCCGGCAATTAAAATTATGCTGGGGCTAGATGTTATAATAATGAGGAACCGAATACTCTTATCTATTATGAAAGAAGGATGGCTTATGTATATTTCATTTCAGATCAGCCGTAAATTATGTAAATTATTAGAAGACGGTCAGATCGTTACGCCGGAAAACAAGCGCATTGCAAAGGATCAGCGCAAGCGCTACAAAAAAAGATGTCTGATCGGCTGCCTGTTTGCTCTTGCTATTTATGCGCTGCTACAGTATTATGGAAACAGAGAATGTTGTTTTTTAATGGTACTCTGCATGATTATTATCGCTTTTAACCAAATTATAGGAGCAATCATCAATACACGCGGAAAGGAGGCGCCCTTATGTTAAACCTGCGCATTGCAATTTGTGACGACGACAAAATCTATCGCGAAAACATCACATCCTTTCTGAGCTCCTACCTGGTGGCGCGGGACGACAATTTTACCTATGCTGAATTTGCCTCTGGCGAAGAGCTGCTGAAGTCGTTTAGGCATCCCGGCGATTTCCACATTCTATTTCTGGATATCGAAATGTCCGTGATGGACGGGCTGAAAACGGCGGAACACATCAAATCGGCGATTGACAGCCATGTGTTCATCGTTTTTATCAGCAATTATCCGCAGTACATGCAGGACAGCTTCCGGGTACATCCCTACTATTACCTTGTAAAGCCCATTACGCGGGAACGCCTCTTCAGCATTATGGATGAGATTGTGAGAGAAATCAACAGCCAGCATCTCTTCTACACTATCATCCAGAAGGACGAGGAGGAAAAAAAGGAAGTGACCATTGATATCCGGGACATCCGGTATATCGATGTGGCCGACGGCAACCGGGGGATTCTGCGCTTCCACTTTTTTGACGAGACGATTCAGGCGAGGGGAACGCTGGCCGACTGGGCGGAAAAGCTGAAGGATTACCACTTTATTTCCTGTTACCGGGGCGTCCTGCTGAACCTGGCGTTCATACATTATTTCAAAAAACATTCCGTCATGCTGGACAGCGGAGAAACGGTCCCATTAAGCAGAAGCTGCGAGAAAGAACTGCGGCAGACATTTTTAAACCACATTGTGGATTTAAAAAAACTCTGAGAAAGGAACAGAACCATGACAGACTCGCTGATCAATTTATTTACCTATGCCTTTGACCTGTTTATTATCCTTGCCTTTTATAATAACACCCTGATTCGCAGAAAAGAGAATGTGCCGTCTTTTGCGTTCTACGGCTCCTTTTGCCTGATGGAGATTCTTTTGTTTGCAAATGAAATGCTGACAATGCCTATGTCGAACGACCAGTACCGCCAGCTCCTGACGGTGTCTATCAGTTTCCTGACGTCCTACGCGCTGACCTTTCTGTATCGCTCCAGCCAGCGCCACCGCCTGTATTCCGCCATCATTTTCCAGTTTCTGGCCATGCTGGGAGAAAATATTTTCACATTGATTGTGAGTGACCTTCGCCCTTCCCTCTTTTCCATCGAGGACACAGCCCTATACGGCATCATGAATCTCGGCTCCAAGGTCGTGCTGTTTTTCCTCGCCCTGATCGTTTCCATGATCTGGAGGCGGCAGTTCTCCATCCAGAGCATACGCTATCACATTTCACTTCTTGCCACGCCGTTTATTTCCCTTCTGCTCATGCTGTTGACGCCCTTAGAGGACATCATGCTCGGCAATAACCGCACCTTTTTCCTCTGCCTCTACCTCGTCCTTGTCCTGCTCAACATTCTGAATTACCGGTTCATCCGGACCAGCCTCCGGCAGGAGCGCGAGCTGCACAAGATGGAGCAGATGAAACAGCAGCTCGAGTTTCAGAAGGAAAAATATCTCCAACTGGGGGCCGCCTACAAAACGAACCGGCGGCTGATCCACGACACGAAAAAACACTACTTTATTCTTCAGGAGTACCTGAAACAAAAGAAATACGACGAGCTTTTCCAATACCTGAAGCTGTCCATAGAGGACATGGAAAATACCTATGCGGAAATTAACACGGGGAATCTGGTGATCGACGCGTTTGTCAGCAATTTTAAAAATGTCGCGCAGTCCCATAATATCCCCTTTTCCTCTACGCTGCGGGTAGACGCTGACCGTATTCCCATCGACGACTACGAGCTGTGCGTGATCCTCGGAAATCTGTTGGACAACAGCTTCAACGCATGCCGGAAAAACACCGAGCGGCTAAATCATATTTCCCTCACGGTCACGGTCAGCGAAAATGATATGTTTTATATTCATATTGAGAACACCTATGATCGGGACGCCGCTTCCCCGGACAATCCTCTGGAGCACGGCTACGGATTGCAAAATATTATAAATATCGTAGAAAAAAATCACGGCTTTTTTAAATACGCTTTTGAAGACCTGTTCAGCGCGGACGTCGTAATTCCTATTATCAATGTGAAAAAACGCCTGCATCCTCCGGTCTATTGAATCTCCCCTCTCACACCACCGTGCGTACCGTTCGGTACACGGCGGTTTCAACAGTTGACGTGCATGGTGCACGAGCGAAAGAGGGGGCGTTGCTTGCAGCGCCCCCTCTTTTCCCCTTTTTGGAATCACTTTATGTCATCCGATTTTTCTTTTTAATTCCATCATTTCTGACTCCAACATTCTGACCTTGACAGCAAGCATTTCAACCTCACTGCTCGGCTTCATGACCTCATAGAGATTTCTGGATAAGTCCAAATGCCCTTCCGCAACTCTTTGAATATTGACACGAATCTCATTCTCTATCGTCATCTTGATTGTGCTGACATCCGTTTCGATAGCATTTACCTTCTCTTTCACCTCTTTGAGATCGTTGTATATAGCTTGCAACAATTCCTTTTCATCCATGACAAACACCCCCTGATAATCCTATAAGTTCTTAACCTGTTACCTATCACTCGCCGGTGAGCTGGTGCATCATATCCGAGAACTGGCCGTTGACCTCCTGGTTGATCTGCTGTCCCTGCTCGCGGAAAGCCTTCATCTGGTCGTCAGTGAGCTCCGTGACTACGCAGCCGGCCTCCTTGGCCTTCTCAATCGCCTCCTCGTCGTACTCGTGGAAGGCCTCGATCTGCCACTCGGAAATTTCCTTCGCGCAGCGCTTGACGATTTCCTGATCCTCCTGCGACATGCCGTCCAGCGCGGATTTCGACGCGATAATCATCTCCGGAATGCAGGAATGTTTATCCAATGTGATGTATTTGGCCACCTCATAATGTCCTGTAGACATATACGAGGGCCAGTTGTTCTCCGCTCCATCGATCACGCCGCCCTTAATGGAGGAATAAATATCATTGTAAGCAATATTCAGCGGCGTGCCGTTGTTCATCTCCACCTGCTTAATCATGGGATCCGTGTTGACGCGGAGCTTTAACCCCGCGAGATCTGCCGGCGAGGTAATCTCCTTTTGATTGTTGTAATAATTTCGGCTTCCGCCGCTGAACCAGCACAGTCCCACGACATTATTTTTTAGAAAATTGGGAGAATTTAAAAGTTCCTCTCCCACCGGGCCGTTCAGTGCCTCCCACATCTTGTCCTCCGTCTCAAAAAGGTAGAGGGACTGAAACACCTTCATTTTCTCCTCATAGCTGGAAAGCGGACCGGACACGCGGGCAAAATCGATTCCGCCTACCGTCACCTGCTTCATCTGCTCCACTTCGCTTCCCAGCGTATCCCCGTGATACACTTCAATGTTAATCCTGCCGTTCGTCTCCTTGTAGACCATCTCCGCAAACCGGTCGCAGGCGATCGCCGTCGGGTGATCTCCCTCCTGTACGTCCGACATAATATAAGTAGTTGACTCCCCGCTGCCTGCACAGCCAGTCAGGGCCAATGCCATCATCAGGCATCCCAGCAATAACGCTCTCTTCTTCACAATGACCTCCAATCCTGCGTCCTCTTTCGCAATCTATCAAACATATTTGAACATATCAATATTTCCTACCAGTTTATCCGCAGAATCTTGTGTCTTGAGCACCTCGGACTGGATATCCGACATGCCCGCCGTCAGATCGCTGGTATTTTCCGCCGCCATGTTGATACCATCCGAGCACTCGGAAATCGTAACGGAAATATTTCCAATTAAAGACTTCACATCCTGCATCGTCTCGTGCAGCTTGATAGCGCTGTCCTCAAATTCACCCAGAATATGGCCGAACTCGTTGGCGTCGCTGTTGTACTGGTTCCCGGTGTCCACCAGCTTGTCGTAATCCGGCACCACTACGTCATTGATAAAGTCAAGCATCTTATTCGCATTTTCCGCCAGAGAATTAACCGACGCCGTGACGTCGCCGCTGATCTGCTGAATATTATTCGCCGTCTCACGGCTGGAATCCGCCAGCTGCCGGATTTCATCCGCCACAACCGCAAATCCGCGTCCCGCCTCGCCGGCCCTCGCCGCCTCAATGGACGCGTTGAGCGCCAGAAGGTTGGTCTGGCTGGAAATGCTCAGGATATCTTCGGTCAGACTGTTGATTTTCTCCACATCCCGGCTCCGGAGCAGTGCCTCGCGCATCACGCTGCGCATCTGGTCCGCCATAGTACCAGCCGTCTCCTTGCTCTCGATGCCCTCTCGCTGGAGCTGCTGCGCCTTGCCCTGAATTTCCTTCGCCATGCGGGCGCCGTTCTGCGCCTGTCTGGCAATGCTCTCCACCGAATCCGAAACTTCTTCCGTGTTATTATTGATGTTCTCCGCCACATTGGTGATCTCGGTCATACTGACCGCCAGCTCCTGCATCGCCGCCGACACGTCCGTGATGTTCTGATCCGCCCGGCCGATTTGCCCGGTAACTGTTTCCACATTCTCCATCATGGCGGCGGACTCGCTCTTGATATCTGAAATCGTATTCTGCAGCGTCCCGATAAACTGGTTGACGCCCGCCACCAGCTGTCCGGCCTCGTCCGTCGTGCGCTCCTTCACGCGCTTGGTCAGATCGCCCTCGTGATTGGCAATGCCCGTGACGATATCCTTCAGCTCCGACGTCGCCTTCTTGGTAGGCACGACCACCGTCACATAGGTCACCGTCATGCCCAGCACAAACACGAGAATCAGGGCCACGCCGAGAACCGCCAGCACCAGATAGCACAGGTTCGTCTCCGACTCCAGCTCCTTCTGCCCGCGGATCATATTAGTCTTATTCAGCACGAATACGGACTGCACATAGGTCTTGACCGTGTCTGTCACCTCCGCCATCTCCGCCGTGACGTCCATAGACGTGTCGTCCTTTAGCTTGGTCATCAGGCTGTTGTACGCGGCGGAATAGGCGTCATTGGCCGAGCGGAGCTTCGCCACCGTGTCAATCTGCCGCTGATCTGTGGCATTTTCCTCCAGAGCGTCCAACGCCGCCACGATGTTCCCTTGGGAAGTCGTGATGTTCGACGTCACAGCCGCCTTGTCCTCTGTAATTACATAGTCCTTTAAATACTGCTGAAGATATGAGATATTCAGTGATACCGTGTTCAGCTTCTCAATGCTGGTCAGATAGGCCCCGCCAATCTTATCATTGACCCCCGCCATCTCCCGGACGCGGAGAACAATCATGCCGAGACCCGCTATGCAAATAATCAGGATCAGCATGAATATGCTCAATATCTTTGCGCCAATTCTTTTTCTCATTCCTGTTTCATTTCCTCCTTTGCGATTATTCTCTCGCCCTAAAGACATTGTAACTATTATCTCTTTTTTTCAGAAAGATTGCAATAGTTTTTGTGAAAAAACTTTTTTATCACTATACAGACAGCTTCCGTTCTTCATTTCTCTGTACGCCCATACCGTGACATAATATTTTTTATTTCGCTGCAATTTTTTAAATAGAACCTTTGTTTTTTTCGTCCTTTTTTTCACCTTGACATTCTTGGCGGCCTTGTCGGTGGAAACCGAAACCTCGTATCCCGTCGCGCCTTTTACCTTAGAAAATTCCACAATGAGTTTTTTCCCTTCCGGTTTCACATATAACTCTTTCACTCCGTCCGTCCGCTTTTTTAACTGGATCGAGTGAGTGGCGCTGTATTTTCCGACATACCGTTTCGTCCCTTTCTCCGCGTAGGCCCGTATCT
>CANRJU010000019.1 GCA_947631075.1 uncultured Lachnospiraceae bacterium | reverse complement strand
AGCAGGCTGGCCTTGTCGCTGAACAGCATCCGGAATACGGAGTCCTTGTAGTTCCTCTTTACAGCGGGTGCGTTTTCTGCTTTTACAGAGGATTCATTTTCTGTTTTGATGTTGTTTTTGGTTTCTTCCATTCACATTCCTCCCTCTCTGGCAGGGGCGGATGACAGTGTCCGGTTTAGCTATGTCTGCACCCCCTGTGTTAAAGTAAAATTTAAAATTGTCGGATTTCTTGGGGTATGAGCTGTAGTTGTGCTACAGCAACGCAGGCAGATTACTCACTTATTCACACTCTTAGATTCACTTATTCGACTCACTTACTACCAGATTCCTCAAGATTACTATGGATTATAGCATGAAGGATAAGAAAAGGCAACTAGAAGATTGTCCTTCTGTCAGATTTCCAACCGATTTGCGCCAGTAGACCCCAGTGGGTGCGAATGGAATATTTAACCATGCCGGGCGCAAAAACTTGTTAATCCCTGAAAGTTCTGATTTTATCATCATTACCAACAAAACACTTGAAACTCCTCGTACAATATGGTATATTGAACGTAAAGAAGGGCACCTGATGCAAACAGGCGCCCCTCGCAGGAGCCCACTCCAAAGGTGGAGCATCCCAAGATGGATATTTACCTCTCAGTGAGAGGCGCCCGTCCTGGTTCTGACAGGGCGGGCATTATTTTTTTCGCTTGTGATCCTTGTCTCTGTCGAGAAAGGCAAGCAACGCTACAATAAAGCTACCAAAGGCAATCAGCAAGCCGATTATCCCTATAAATATCAATATGATATCCGCAGCAGTCATTGGCGCCACCTCCCTTCCAACGCACTATGTACGTTTGTATAACCGGCAAGCCGGTTATCGGCTCGGGAGGCTACCACCCCTGTCATGGGTTCCATGGTGAAATACTAACACACTTAGACTGATTTTGCAATTATCTTTCATCTGTCAAATTTTCAACCGATTTGCGCCAGTGGACCCCAGTGGGCGCGAATGGAACATTTATTCATTGACATTTTTACTTTTAGAGCGTTAAGATTGATATCAGAACAATTCGAAGAAGGGAGAGTCTGTCATGTTTAGTTCGATTGCGCGTGGCCTGTGCGGCTATCTGTTCCAGCTACTGCCCTGCACGTTTTTCTGCCTCTACCCTTTTTACGATAATTTCCGCTATGCCAGAAAGCGGGTTCTCGCCAGCATGGCCGGCATCCTCTCTGTCATGGCGGCTGTATTTACCTATGTTTTTGCCGCGTTGTATATTCCCAGCGGCGGAGACGGGCGGTTCCGCGTGGCGCTTACCCTGATTTTTCTGCTGTCCGTCCTTTTCCTGCTCTTTGTCTACCTGTTCCTGATCCGGGCCAGGGCGGCGCACAAGTTTTTTGTCTTTACGCTTGTGCTCAATTACGGATTTCTGCTGACGGAGTCTGTCAGCTGGGTGGGCGATTTTTTCCCGTCCACAGCAGATGGTTTTTTATACGACACGCCTTATTTGTTTTTGCACCTGATTTTCAACGCTATTTTGTTCTACCCCATGCTGACCCTGCTGCGCCGGGCCCGATACACGTTTCAGAGTCCCATCGTCTCAGATGTATGGCGGTGGATTTCGCTGATTCCGTTCACATTTTTTCTGGGGCTGCTGCTTTTCTATGAGCTCCCCCGCAACAGCGACATGCCGTCCGACCGCATACTGCCTTTCTTTGTTCGAGTCATGGAATTTCTCATGCTTGCCGCATGTTATGTTATATTGCACATATTAGATACAGTTCGGCGGATGACTGCCGAGCGGATTTCCCTGGAGGCGGCGGTGGAGAGTTATCGGTCCGCCGCGGCTACGGCCGAAAAGGAACGGGAGGCCCGCCATGAATTCCGGCACCATCTGGCCGCCCTGTCCATCCTGCTGCAGAATAAGGACTATGCCGGGGCGTCGGACTATCTGGAAAAAGTCTCCCAGACTGCCATCCAGACGTCTCCGAACCGCTATACGCCCCATGTTCTGCTCAACTCCATGCTGTCCGAGTACGAAAAGCAGGCCGCTGCCATCGGCGTCACTGTCAGCTACTCGATCTCGGCGCCCGGACCGATTCAGATTGATGACCTGGATTTGTGCCAGTTTTTATCCAACATGATGGATAACGCTCTGGAGGCAACTTTCCTTCTTCCTCCAGAGAAACGGCGTATTTCACTGAAGATACGGCAGAACGGCAATTTTCTCTGCTTTCTGTGTGAAAATTCCTGCGACACGATGCGCCTGCGGAGCGCGAATGGCAGCTTTAGCACGACCAAACGCGAGAAAAGCGCTCACGGCTATGGAATCGCCATCATGAGGCAGATTGCCGAAAAATACAACGGCGTGCTACATATACAAGCGAAAAATAATACATTTATTACCGCTGTAAACCTTTGTATGAGTTCTACCCCCCCGAATTCCCTAGTATGCGCGGCCCCGGATTTTCAGATATATCCGGCCGCTTCCGGCATATAAAAAATGAGTGAAAGAGGATGAGAAAATGTACCATATTGGAATCTGTGATGACGAACCGGTTTTTTTGGAAAACATTACGGAAATGACAAAGGAAATTCTTACAGAATTCGGGATAGAATATGACATCCGCGCTTTCAGCGACAGCGAGCGCCTGATGGAATATCTACGTCATCCGGACGCCTCCCTGGATCTTTTGCTGTTAGATATTTTGATGGGGGAACAGACCGGTATCGAGCTGGCGCGCGTTCTCCGCGGTGAGAACAATCCGCTGCCTATTATCTTCATCACCTCAACGGCGGATTTTGCCCTGGAGGGATACAAGACGGACGCCATCCGCTACCTCCTAAAGCCGGTACAGGCGGAGGAGCTAAAGGAGGCAATCCTCTGCGCCTGGCAGCGCTGCCAGAACAAAGCGGTGGTGTTGAGCTCGCCCTCCCGGACGGTCAGCTTTCATCTGGACAACGTCCTCTATCTGGAAATATACGACAAGGAGCTGTCTATCCACCTGGCAGACGGGGGCGTCCTTCAAATTTCGCTCCCTCTCAATTCTGTGATGGCCAGGCTGCCGCAACAGCAGTTCATCCAGTGCCACCGCAGCTATGTCGTGTCCCTGCCCGCCATCGTTTCCATCTGGCGATACGGAATCAAGCTGAAAAATCAGGAGAAAATCCCGGTCAGCAAGGCCCACTACGCGGACGTGCAGAACGCGCTACTGGGCTGGGTTTCAGAGATGTAGCTTAATCTACATAATTTATATCAAAAAAGAAATATGGCTATAACGCAAGAGAGCCGGATCTCTCCGACTCTCTCAAGTATGCGTCCGCAAACACATACCGCAATTACTACGTATAATATACAATAATCGAAAAAAAAATGCAAGAATTTTAAATAAAATTTTTTATTGATTCCATTCTCAATATTGTATCCGGATGAATCACGATTGCTGTAATATCTGCACTTACCATTTTTTTATAACATTCCATAATCTTTTCAATTTGAAAAATAAACTCACTGATCTCTGTTCCTGACACTTTCAGTAATTTCAAATAATAGCACATCAGCACTATATAATCCCCAATCGTTTTAAAATTAACATAGGGCAGTCCCATTTCCAATTTCAGACATTGTTTCATAGCATTATCTGGGGCAAATTTCCGAAATCTAGTGTCAAAAACCACCGAATTGTGAGCAATCGCATTTCGCAAATCTTTCAAGGCATAAATATATCTATATATCAATTGCCTGTTTGTATCACAGGACAAATTTATACCTAACCTTTTAGAGATATCATCCCTTACAGAATATGTAAGACATGATAATAAATATCCAAAATCCCCCATCATTAGTATTTCAAACAAAGCCCATATCGGAACATCCGAATACCCTATATTATTATAAAAATGTGTTATTTGGGGATTGTTGTTTCTATATGCCCGCGCCAAATTTGATTGAATAATATCCTGCAGATTTAACTTATTCTGCTGCATTTTTCTTCTTTGTTCTATCGTGGCGCTTTGAGGAGCATTATTATACCCACTTACAACTTTATCATACATATTCTGAATAGATTCCGAATTGGCATTTACCAGAATACTTTCCAAGGCAATATTTTTTACTGCTGTTTCAATAAACATCATCTTCCCATACAACAGTGCTTTTAAATCCGAATCGTACTGAATTGTAGCATAAATCTCGTCATATGATGTAAACGGCAGACGTTTTTGAGCATTTCCAAAGAATCGATACCCCTTATAGCCATGAAAATATCCTGTATTTATCAGCTGTCGTTTTTACTTTCCTCCGTTTATCTCAATTCCTGCATCTCGCAGGTGACGCATTAGTTCATCTGTGGTCTTATAACTCATGGATGCCTCCTGTCCACCAAAACTTTCACATAAGCATTGATTTCTGCTTCAAGACTGAATGATTATACCCGCACATCACAACAACTCATAGCACCGCGGCCAGATGCTCCGTCTTCATATCGTGATACAGATAGCACTCTTTATCCTCCACAGAGTAAATCCCCATAATCCCAGTCAGGCTCTCTCCCGCCGGGTAAAACTCAGTCAGAAGGTTAGGCAGGCTGCGGATTTTCTCCGGCGCGAAAACTCTTGTCTTTTCATTTTCAAACACGGCGGCGTAGAGAATCTCCGCCTCGACCAAATCCTGAAAAATATGGCTGCCGTAGGAGAGCTCCGGGATATACCCGGCGCGGGACTCCGATATCTCGCAGATACAGTCAAATCCGCTGATGTCGGAAAAAGAGGTGGGCACTCCCAGCTCCGGCGAGGTCGTGCCGACGCGCCCCGGCACCAGCAGCATCAGATGTTTTCCCTTATTTCTGAAATGCCAGTTCAGCGCCCCCACCGCCTTTGCCACGCTGTACTTGTCGTTGTAGGGCATCTGGTAGTATGCCACTGGATCCACCATCACCACATAATCCAACTTGATCTTCTCCGAGAGCCCCATGGACGCCCCGCAGCACTCCAAAAAGACGTTCTCTCTGTCAAGGTCGGTCGGAATAGAGACCTCCTCCCTGTCGTGCGCCACCTGGAGCGGGCGGCACTGCAGAAGATTGATGACGTACTCCCCCGCCTCGTCCAGATTGATCGTGTACTCCACATCCACCGGGTACTGGTAGTTCTCCTGTATGACCTCCATCAGCTTTCGCATATCCGCCATCAGTGCCTCATTTTTCACCATGCCGCCGCAGGAGATAAAGAGAACATCCCGCCGCTGTCCCCGGTCGCGGAACATCGCCTCCGCGTCGTAGT
Source organism: uncultured Lachnospiraceae bacterium (assembly GCA_947631075.1). Taxonomy (GTDB): domain Bacteria; phylum Bacillota; class Clostridia; order Lachnospirales; family Lachnospiraceae; genus Eubacterium_F. The sequence continues at coordinate 13,109 of CANRJU010000019.1, read as the reverse complement.
CGTGCTCCAGCATAATCTTTTTCAGATAGGCCGGAAGGCATCCCTCGATCTGGGAGAGCTCCCGCCCCTCCACGCATCCGGCGGACAAGTCGATCACATCCACCCGCCGCTGGGAGAACTGGTGCTTTTCCCGGCTGGTGACCGCCACGGTCTTTTCCGGCTGATCGAGGTTGACAAGCCGCGGATAGGAGCCCTGCACCCGGTCTACCGCGCCGGTTCCCAGCCCCATCACGAGCCGCAGCATGCCAGCGTTTGCGTCGATGTCCTCAAAGCAGCGGTAGGGGCTGTAGGAATACCCCACGCCCGCCCCGCAGGGCATGAAGAAATCCTCGTACCGCGAGCCGGACACCCGCTGCACTAAGAGCGCCATCTGCTCATCCCGTCCCTCAAGTCCCCGGCGGAGTCTATAATCCAGCGCCGAGCGGCTCATCGTGCTGGCGTACACCGTCCGCACCGCCTCCTCGAACTCGCGGAGCCGCTCCTCCCTCGTCCCGCTGTTGGCGTTTCCAAAGCCGTCCTCCAGGATGCTGCTCGACCGCACGATAATAGGATCCGGGCCGTAATAATCCAGAAGCCGCTCGAACTGCTCCCGCTCCGTAGCGGAAAACTCGCCGGTTCGGAGGCACTCGGCAAATTCGTCCGCCAGGCTAAAATATTCTTCCCGCCGCCGCTGCCTCACGCGGATATCCCAGAAATCATTGTAAACGATGTAGGAATAGAACACATCCGAGCCGATGTAATAGGAATCGTGGGGCTCCAGCCGGGCGTACAGCTCCGGCGCGTGGTTCTCAATCAGCTTTCTCGCCAACAGCATGCCGCACGCCTTTCCCCCGATCATACCGGTCCCGATCATCCGGCTTCTTATTTTAAAATAGTCCTCCGGCGTAAAATTGGCCTTGATCAGCTCTCTCATGCGGTCGTCTCTCGTCATCATAATATTGCACATGCGGCCGCACGCCTCCGTCACGTCCATCCCCTGTCGGTACATCTGCTCCGTAAAGGTGAAAAAGCGGTCCCAGCTGTCTATATTCTGATCCGCCCCCGCCATCTGGTTCTCATTCATAATCTGGTAAAAACGGCTGACGCGCACGCCCTCCCGGAGAGGCCGGAACGCCCCGCTCCTTTTATCGTATTCATGGGGAAGAAACATCGTCTCCGAGTACCGGTTCCACACTTTCAGAGGCCGCACGAACACCTGACTCGCGTCGGAATAGACGTCTAAGAGCAGCTGGGTCGTGTCCCGGATCTGGGCAATCGCCTTGAAGGAGTGCTTGCCGCGAATCAGCGGAAAAAAAGCCACCGTGTCCAGGTCGAACAAAAACGGGCAGGTCACCCGAAAGAAATTCCCCATCATCCGGTCCGTGGCCCAGGCCGTCTGCAGCTCCGACAAACAGTCAAAGACGTAAAAGGCGTCCCGCCCCTCTCTCTCGACCAGGTTGTGGATCTCCACCGTAAATGTCTCGAACCGGTGCGACAGCTCCACCCGCGTCACCTTCACGCCCTCTTGTTCCTCTACTAGAGGAGCGTGCGAGGCAAAGCGGACATAAATCAGATTCCTCTTGTCCTCTATGGCCTGCCTCACATACGGCTCCAAAAATAAATGAAATTCATCCAGGCTCGTCACCTGCCACACCACGTTGTCACCCAGCCGTATATTGTCCAGTGCCTCATCCATCTCGGGAATCCCCGACATCACTCTCTCAAACGCCGCCATAATCCTCGCCCTCTCTATCATTATATGAATCCCTATTCCGGGTGTTTACACCTCGCGAAGCTATAAGCTATCGAACTCATGGCTCACGCTATATTTTCGATAAAATATTTTATTTAAAATCTTTTCGATAAAAAATAACAGCCCGGACAATTTCTCGCTCCGGGCCGTAACTTTACTCTAATTTAAATTTGCCGACCTCGCCGTTAAGCTGGTTGGCGATATCCATATTGGAATTGGCCTCGTTGCCGATATCTCCCACTCTCGTGGTCAGATCCACCGACATCTCCGTGACATTGACCACGCCCTTGACGCTCTCGTCGACGGCGATGCTCACGGCCGCGATGGCCTCCTTGATCTCGTCGATGTTCTCCTTCAGCTGCTCGCTCTCCTCGGCGAAATCCTTCATCATCGTATTCATGTTTCCTATGTCGTTGCGGTAGTTGCCGCTCGTCTCCAGCAGCTTCTCATAGCCCTGCATAGCGGTCTTATCCATGAAATTTATCATCTGCTCGGATTTCTCCGCCAGCTCGTTGACCGTCTCAATCACAGCGCTGCTGACATCCTGAATCTGCGTCGCCGTACCGGCGGAATCCATAGCCAGATTGCCGATCTCATCCGCCACGACCGCAAAGCCCTTTCCGGCCTCGCCCGCTCTGGCCGCCTCGATGCTGGCGTTCAGCGCCAGAAGGCTGGTCTGCTCCGAAATCCGCAGAATGTTCTCCGTCATCTCGCGGATCTGCTCCACCTCGCGGGACTTCTCGATCTTTTCATTGACCGTATCCGCCATCTCTCTCGCCATGCTCTGGGCGTTCTTCTGCTCCTGTTCCGCCTTCTTGTAAATCTGCGCCACTTTCTCCATCGTGACAACGGAAGAATCCCTGCCCTTTGTGGCGTTGGCGGAAATCAGTTCAATCGCCTCATGAATCTGCCCCACAGAGACATTGATCTGGTTCAGGGAGGCATTCGTCTCCTCCATCGCCGCGCTCATCTCCTCCATGGTCGCAGACACATCCGCGATATTTACCTCCGCGCCGGAGAGATTCTCCACCACGTTTTTCGACGATCCGCTCAGCCGCCGGGAGTTGCCGGAAATATTCAGCATGATGCCGCGTATGTACTCTAACAGCGTGTTGACGTTGTTCGCGATCAGCTCCATCTCATCGCCCGTGTTGATATCCAGCTTCTGAGTCAGGTCACCCTCGTTGTGTACCAGATCGTAAATCTTGCTGTCTACGGCGCGCAGGCTTTTCATGATCCGTCCCACGACAAAACTCAGGACAGCCAGGGCGACTACCAGACAGATCGCCGCCACCCAGATTACCTGGCGCAGCGTGGCGCTCTGCCGCGCTACGACCTCGGACGCGTCGTAATCGCATCCCAGCACTCCCTGTACCATGCCGGACCGGTTCACAATCGGCTTGTAGACGGAAATGAGATTGTCCGCATCTACATAGTCCTGCACATAGGACTCGCCCTCAAAGACGTTTTTCAGCTGGCTGTACGGTATCTCGAACTCATCCCCGATCTGGCTGTGCTCCGACGATTCATCGGAATCCACTCCATAGCGCACGGTATCCCCATCGGCGTACAGCGTATACAGATAGGCAATGCCGCAGGTCTCTTTGGTCTTGCGCATCCGCACTAAAAGCGTCTGGTAATTGGACGTAAGTTCCGCGCCCGGCTGCAGGCTGGCAAGCATGTTCGCGTCAATGGAATCCAGCGCGATGGACGCCGCCATATCCGCTTCCTCCACGCCCATCTCGATCATCCCCTCCGAGATCCGCTGATAGGACGTGATTCCCAGTGTCAGGCAGATCAGCAGAATCAGTCCGCTGACCGGAAGAAGAATCTTCATCCGTATGCCCATCTTTCGCGTGCGTGTTCTTGCTGTTTTTTTGGTTTTTGGTGTCTTTTCCTTTTTCATTTTTCTGTGTAGCCCCCTTCTGTCAGATCCACATGTCTACTATCTACTTTAGACATTTTTTACTTTAAAGTCAAGTTTTTTACTTTTTCTTTAGGATATTTTTATTCTTCTTCTCTTTGCAGTAAAAGTTCAAACTCCGGTACGGATACCGGCTTGGAGAACAGATATCCCTGCGCCCTGTCATACCCGTAGCTGGTAAGCAGCTGCGCCTGTTCCCGTGTCTCCACCCCCTCAAAGATGATATCCTTCCTGGCCGACAGAATCAGGCTGCCGATCTGGTTGATATACTCTTTTTCGCTCTCCGTCTCATAGCGGTCGATAAAGCTCTTATCCACCTTCACAATGTCCACCGGCGCCGACAAAAGCATGTTCAGCGAAGAATATCCGGTGCCAAAATCATCAATATCTATCTTAAAGCCATTATCCCGCAGGCGGGACATCTGATGGTACAGATTGGCTCTGTCCGTGTTAAATACGCTCTCCGTGATCTCCACCTCTATGTAGTCCGGGGAAATCTCATACCGGCTGGCCATCTCCATGATCTTCTGGTAGGCGTCCGGGTTCCGGAAATGCACCCGGGAAAAATTCACCGAGATTGGAATCAGCCTGCGGCCCTGCTTTTTCCAGCGCGAGAGCACCTTTAATACCTGCTCGTACACGCACATGTCCACATCCACGATCAGGCCCGCCTCCTCTAACACCGGCACGAACTGGTCCGGAAAGCGGAAGGAGCCGTCCGGGTTGCGCCACCGCACCAGGGCCTCCGCCCCCACAATGCGGAACGTGTGCATGGAAAACTTCGGCTGCAGAAACGCCTCGATGGCGCCGTTTTCTATCGCGTCATGTACGCTCCCCACTACCTCCAGCGTCTGCTGCCGCTGTATCCGCAGCGCGTCCGTATATATGCCCACCGTCCCGAAATGATGCTTCTTCACGCTTTTTCTTGCGTGGTTGGCGTTGTCGATCATGGTGTGCAACTTCATGTGCGGGGATTCCAGAAAGTAAATCCCCGATGTAATGTGAAAATCGCTCTGCGGGTACTTGTCGGCCAGGTATCTGGCAAATTCATTGTTCACGGAATGGACCCGCGCCTCGATGGACTTGCGCTGCTCTCTGCAGGAGAGAATCACGAATCGGTCCCCCTCTAACCGGCACACATTGACGTTGGCCGTGTTGTTGTCCTGTATCCGCCTGGCAAATTCCCGCAGCACATGATTTCCCTCATCATAGCCGAAATTTTCATTGAGCACGGAAAAATTCGTAATATCGGAATATATAATCGCGTACGTCTTAGACGGGTCGTACTCGTGGAGCAGCTTCTTGACCTTCCGCCGGAACGCCGGGTACTGGTAAACGCCCGTGAGCGCGTCGCGCGAGAGCGCCTCGATCTGCATCCGATCCTCCCGCTTCTGGATCCGGAGCATGACAAAGGCCGCCGTCAGACGGCTTAACTGAATCAGGGAATTTTGCGTCTTTTGATCCCAGCTCTTTCTCGGCTTCCGGCAACAACAGGCTATGTAGCCGATCGGGCGGTCGTTGCTGTAAAGCAGCATATTAAAAAATCCCCGGATGCGGACCATCTCGAAAAATGCCCGGTCTTTCTCCGAAAAGGAGCGCTTTGACACGTCCGGCGCAACATTGAGTCCATTGGCGTCAAAATCCGAGAAAAAGCCGTCCCAGTCGTCTAAGGACATGGGCTCTCCCAGATTTCCCAGCACGCCCTGCTCCCTCGACCACTTATTGGTCACACGGACCGTTTCTCCCTCTCCGAATTCCGAAATCAGCACATCGTCAAAGCCAAAGTGCTGCCCCGTGCGGAGAATCAGCATATCCAGACTGCTGTCCAGATCTCTGGAATTAGAGAGCAGACTGACGGCAAAGGAGACAAACTGGCGGTCGTACCGCGTCAGGTTCTCGCCGTCCAGCTTTAGATCCTCCTGTCCTGCCACCTCGGCCGGCTCGCCAGTCTCCATATAGGGCTGGTACACCACCACCGAATCCCCCGACATCTGGCCGTAATCCACCGCGCACTCCGCCCGCTGTATAATCGTATCCGCATCCTTTATCCCTTCGGAAATATGATAGGTCGCCATGGTAAACTGGGGATTGAAATCCTGGTTCCTGCCGGAATAGCTGTTCTTCATGACATTGTGCACGAAGGCAGCCTGCTCCTCCACGGCCTCCCTGTCTGACCACTGTAAAAAAATAGCGAACGTGTCTCTCCGGAACCGCCCCAGCACCACATTTTTCCCAAATGTGCTGTAGTATTCCCGGAGAATCACCGCCTGATTTTCTAACATCGCCAGGGCGAAGGAATTTCCGTATTCCTCCGTAAACTCCCCGATATTCCACATGCGCAGCAGCGAGAGGTGGAACTGGTTCTGGGAATCCGTCCGCAGAAGCTCCTCCATCTCCTCTTTGACCACCTTGCGGGTGTAGAGCCCGGTCAGCTGGTCGATATCCTCATATCCCGTGCCTGTACCCTTTTCATTCACGCAACCACCTTCTTTTCATTCATACGGTTCACAGCTATCCCAAGAGCCAGCGCCGCCCAGAACACAGGCGCCACGGTAACGGTGGAATCATTGGCAAGCCCCGTCACCAGGTAGCCGAACACCGCCGTCATGAGCGCCGCCCCTATTTTGTCCATAAAACTCTTTAACGGACGGTTCCAGTAAAGCTTCAGGCTCCTCACAAAATACCACCCCGCCAGAAGAAGAAATCCTGCCAGCGACAGAAATCCCGTCTGGGTCCATATCTGCAAATAGAGATTGTGCGGCTTCGTCACCGTCACTCCATTGTAGTCCATATTGGTCTTTCCCACATAGTCGTCATTGGGGAACACGATCGTAAATGTGTCCGGTCCGCTCCCCAGAATCATGGAATTCTTTAACAGCGGGAATGTCCGGGACCATATATATCCCCTCTTTGTCCCGAAATGCTGGGAATTCTTAAAGCCGATCCTCTCGATCTCCCGGAGAGAATCGAATCTTCCAAACGCGTTGTAAATCTGGTAATTGTCCCCGATCCGCGCCACATACCAGTCCTTCCAGTTGTAGGGCGACTGAATCCGGACCGCGGGCACCGGCTCGTCTCCCCTCTGGATCGACGTCGCGTAGAAGCGGATCCTCGTCCGGGGCGGCGTGTCGACGCCAAATTCATAATATCCCTCGTCTTCATTTTTCGGCAGAACCATCTCTTTCCCCGACTCGTCGGTAAATTCAAATGGCTTGTCCGCGTCTCCCGTGACCGTGACATAAAAACTGCCCTGGTCCACCGTCTCAATCTTCAATCCCCTGTCCGTCGATACCATATCCTCCATGGCGTGGGAATCCGCGTGGGGATGAAATAATTTATTAAATCCTGTTTTAACATTGTCCGGAAATACCAGAACGACCGCCACTACGAGCGCCGCGACAGCTCCCAGCGCTATTCCGGTCTTTTTCCAGCCAAAGGACCGCACGATGGTGGGGCTCCGGTAGCCGATGAAAAAGATCACGCTGAGAATCACGCCCACACAGCCCGTCAGCGACTGGGAGCCGAGCAGGGTAATCACCATCAGAAACGTCCCGATCAGAGAGAGAATCGACCAGAACAGCGGAATCTTCTTCCACTCCACGGTAGCGACGGCGATCAGCACCGGCAGCGCCAGAGACGCGTAGGACCCCACATAGTTGGGGTTGTACAGCGTCGCGTACACCCAGCCCTCCGGAAAGTTAAAACTAAATTCCATTTTTGTCTCGCTCATAAGGGACATGATGCTCTTGCCAAAATCGCTGCGGAACAAATCCATCCCGAAATACTGGCCCGCGCCGATCAGTCCCACTACAAAGCTGCCCGCCACGATGGCGTAGATCACATAGCGCGCCGCCCGCTCCGAGTCCGCCGTGAGATACACATAGGTAAAAAGCACGCCGTAGGCGAGAAGCACATTCAGTCCCTCCCACTGCTCATAGCCGCCCCGCAGCGCGGTATCCCCGTACTGGGAGAACACCGACGACAGAATGGCAAACAGCAGATACACGCCTAAAAACGCTATCTCCGGCGTCTTCAGCCTCCGCCAGTCCGGCCTCTGCTCCCGGCTCAAAACTGGAGTAGCCATCAGAAAGAGCAGCATGACAAAGGCGAGAAGAATCAGCGCCTGTCCCTTCCAGTACAAAAACACGTCTATTAAAGAATTCCCGCTGTCAAACCAGTTGTACCGGTTCAGATCTGTCGTATATTGCTTCACGGTTGAAATCAGCGGCACAAACGCCACCGCCAGAAAGACCGGCAGAAGCCGGATCACACTCCACGCTCTCTTTTCCATGCTGTTACCTCTTTCTCTGCGTCTTTGTAGTAAAGTATATCACTAATGGAAATAAAAAGCAACGACCAGAGTGAAATCCGGACAGCAAATTCTGCGGACAAATTCAAATTTTAAATTCGGATTGGAAAATCAGCGCCTTACTTTTTCGAAAGTTGCATTTTCGGGGAAAATATGCTATATCTATATTATGATTTTGAAATCCTGAGTGACACTGTTTTTGGTATCATGAAGCTAAACTGTTTTTCATAAATAAAGAAAGCAGAATATGCAGTCCGGCTTGATTGGACAGATCGTGAAGCTAAGCTATTTTTTATAAAATAAGAAAGGAGAAAAAAATGGACTTATTTACAATGACCACCGATCTCCGGCCGGAGATCACTGTAAAGGACAGAGGTAAGGAGAACTACGCGGACGCTCTGGTAAAGGCGAAAAACGCCCTGTATGAGAAAATGCACAACATGATCGACTACTACTGCGAGCAGATCAGCCTCTTAGACCGCTCCACCCTCCAGTCGGAGGGATCGGACATGGAGCCACTCGTTTTCTGGAGCGAGCTGATGCGCTACACCTCCGTGCAGTTTCAGGAAAAGAAGCCTCTTTTCCACAAATATAAGAATTCAAAGCAGTTTGACTGCTACTGTATCCTGATGGACTACGACAAGATGCAGCTTCCCTGGCCGGACGGCTACAAGGAGCCGGAGAGCCGGATCAACGGCCTCGCGCCCATCGGACTCAATGACAACTATTTCTTCTTCGCGGAGGGCGGCATCCTGTACCGTCTAAACTTCGGCACCTGTACCCACATGGGGACCCGGATCGACGAAAGCACTGCCTTCAACAAGGTCATGGAGCCGGTGGCAAAGGCCAACTACGAGATCGGCCAGTACATAACCGGCATAGATCATATAAGGGAATCCTTTGAAAAGCTCATCAAGGCAAAGCACGGCAACGGCCCGGTGGATACCCTCTCCGTCATGGAAATCCTTGACAGCTTTGCCAGCGTGCTCCGCTCCCGGCCGGAACTGCGGGACTATACCCTGCAGATTCTTCCAACGGTAGACGAGACCACCACCAACTTCCCGCAGCAGTTCCAGATTTATAAAAACGACGAGCCGATGAATCTGGAAGCCTTTTTCGACGAGCTGCTCTTTTGATGCGCACCTTACAGGTGCACATGATATGCGAAGCGCCCATTCGGGCGCTTTTCCTACGGACGCACATGCTGTGCACTCTACGAGTGCACAGTTTTCCCCGCCTGCAGCATTCCGCCCAGCATCCCCCCGATGAGGCACAGAAAGCAGGCGGACATGGTCCCGGACAGGTTGGCGAACATCATGCGGTTCCACACCAGGGACACCGCCAGCAGAATCGCGTAATAAATGACGCCGGTCAGAAGCCCCCACAGATACTTGCGCCCGTCCCGCCCTTTGCTCACCGCCATGCCGCCGACAAAGCAGGAAAACACATAGGAAAAGACAATTCCTCCCTTCACGGCGCTGTCTGGTATGTGAAAGCGGTACAGCAAAAACGCCAGAACCACCAAAATCACAGCTGTGACGACATACGCGCAGACGACGCCCTTCCCCATCGCCAACAGGCTTTTCTTATTCATAAGCATTCCTTCCTCAAACCCAATTCTGAAATTTGTTTATCATTTATTTATAAATATGTTTCTTTTCAAGGAAATAGAACTGTGTTATGATAGAACCAATATCAGGAAATCGAAACCTGCCGGACACTGAAATTCCAGGAACATAACGCGCGGGAAATCCATGATATCATTAAGTAGAAAATATTTATCAAATCAAAGCGATGCTTTTAGTAGGAGGATTAAAATGCGATATATCGATCTTCATGTTCATTCCAACTGCTCCGACGGCACGTTTTCGCCGGAAGAACTGGTAGATATGGCAATCAGCCGCGGCCTGGCCGCCTTCGCCCTGACGGATCACGACACGGTAGAGGGCGTGGGGCGGGCGCTGGAAGCCGCTCAGGGCCGGGACATCCGGGTGATTCCCGGCGTAGAGATTTCGTGCGAGTACAAGGTCTCCCCCACCAAGAAAAAAGAGATCCACATTCTGGGCTACCAGCTGGATCACACGGGAAAAGAATTAAACGACGCCCTCGCCGACGTGGCCAGGGAGCGGGACGACCGCAACCGCAAGATGTGTGAAAATCTCCACGAGGCAGGGTATCCCATTGACTACGAGTCACTGACTTCCCACTTCGGGAGCACCATCCTCACACGGGCTCATTTTGCCCGCTTTCTCCTGGAAAAAGGGGCGATTCCCAGCATTGACTCCGCCTTCAAGAAGATTCTGGCCGAGGACGGCCCCTACTTCGTGGTACGCAAGTACCTGACGCCTGAGGAGGGCATCCGCCTGATTCAGAACGCCGGGGGCATCCCGGTCTTAGCCCATCCCATGCTGTATAAGCTGTCCGTGACCGAGCTCCACAGCCTCATCACCGAGCTGAAGGGGTACGGCCTGAAGGGCATCGAGGCTCTGTACTCCCGCAACAAGGGGAACGACGAGGCATTTGTGAAAAAACTGGCAGGAGAATTTGGCCTGTTCATCACCGGCGGCACCGATTTCCACGGCTCCAACAAGCCGGATATCGACCTGGGCGTGGGCACCGGCGACATGAAAATACCGGAAGATTTTCTGGAAAACCTTCCGGCGCGGGCATAGCGCCGCCGAATCAGAATTTCGCAGGCGCGCTCACGCTGAATGGGAATTTCGCAGGCGCGCTCGCGCTGGGCTGATTTGCATCACGCTCCGGGGCATATGAATTTATTTACTTTATAAAAAAGATCTTCCGCGGCCGCCGTGATATTTCTCCGGCCGATAATGGCCGATATAACGGCCACGCCGTCGATTCCGGCCGGCTGCAGCTTTTGAATATTGTCCGCTTTTATTCCGCCAATAGCGATGACAGGAATCTGCACGCTCTGGCGGATTTCTTTTAATTCCTCCACCGTCACCGGCCGGGTGTCCGTCTTGGTAGCGGAGCCGAACACGTCTCCCACTCCCAGATAGTCCGCGCCGGACCTCCACGCCTCCACCGCCTGTCTGCGGGTGTTGGCCGTGGCCCCCACTAACTTGTCCGGCCCCAGAATGTTCCGGGCCGCCTGCACCGGTATGTCCTTCTGCCCCAGATGCACGCCGTCCGCCCCCACCGCCTGGGCGATGTCCACCCGGTCGTTAATAATCAGCGGAACCTCGTAGGCGTCGGTGATGACCTTCACGCTTTTTGCCAGCTGGTAGAACTCCCGTGACGTACAGTTCTTCTCCCGAAGCTGCACGACGGTCACTCCCCCCTTGATGGCCAGCTCCACCGCCTCCTCCAGCGTGTCCGTGGTCATAAGGCTCCTGTCAGTACATAAATATAATCGATAATCCACTTCTGGCCTCATATTAAACCTCGTTTCAATCCATTTCTCTGTTATTACTGCGCCCGGCTGCCCAGCAGCATTTCCACTTCCTCCGCGTACTGGGGCTTCTGGTTCCGGATGCGCTCCATCTCCGCCAGGCAGTCCTCCATAATGCCGGTATTATAATCCAACTGCTCCCGGAGCTTCTGCCTGCGCACATTCAGCTCATGGCGGACCTCCACCATCTCCTTGGGCTCAATGAGCGCTTTGGCCTGGCCGAACCAGATCTCCCGGTCCCTCACTCCCAGGCGCTGCAGCTCCCGCATGAGAATCTGGTTGTTCTCGTTGAGCAGAAGGGTTCCCTCCCGCTGTCTGGCCCACTCTTTTTTCGCCTTTTTATACTGCCCGTAGACAAAATCCAGCTCCGTGGCATTGCGAACCTGATACTTGTGATACATGTAATCCAGGGTCCGGACGTTATTGACATACTTGATCTTGACCCGGTTGCTCAAAAAAATCGCCCGGTTGCACTTTTTCTCCGTGATCACCATATCGATACGGTTTTTCCTGGCCTCGTTCAGAATCAGCGCCGCCACCACAAAGGCAAAGGCCGCCGTGGCGGAAAAGGGCATGGTAATGTCCACGTCAAAGAGGAGAAGAAGCGCGAGCAGCATGGCGCCGATGGCCGCCAGTATACCCGCCAGCACCTTCCCGATGCTCCTCAGCGTGCGCTGTCCCCGGATGATATCCCGCTTATCCGCCAGCAGAAGGTTTTTCTCGCTCCCCAGCTGCCGCAGGTCGTGCTTGATCTTCATCTGGTAATCCTCGTACTCCAGAAGCTTCTTAATGTCGTCCTCCACCACGTGCTCATAATTTTCCATGGCGCGCTTCTGAGGGCCCGTCATCTTATATTTCTGCTTCTGCAGGCGGAGGCGCTCCTCCGTCAGCTCCACAATCCGGCGGGCTGCCCCGTAGAGCTCCTGCTTTTCCTCCTCCGGCGCCTGGTCGATGAGCTGGATGTCTTTCAGATAAGAAGTCACCTGCCCGTACTCATACTTAATTCCCGCGCACTGGCTCTTTGTCTCCACAATCGAGTCGTACAGGCGGTTCAGATAAGCCCCCCTCGCCTGGTCGTCCCGTATATTGACTTTTTCCTTCTCCACCGCCACCGGTTCCTTGATGACCCGGTCCACCTCGGTCATGTCCCGATCAAAGTCCTGCTTCTCCGGGGCGCCGTCCGCCGGGGAACCCTCCGCGCCGGGCGCGTTCTCCCTGTGCCGGAAAAAAATCGAAAATCTGCCCAATAGCTTCAAAACTGCCGCTTCCTCCTTTAATACGCAAACGCTTTAATCCTGTACTCCCTTGACGCGCAAACGCCGTATTCCTGTACTCTTTAATGCGCAAATGCCGTGATCAACTGCCTCTTGTACTCCGCGATATCATCCTCGCCCCGCTCCGGCACGCGGCAGGACGCCACCGCCTCCTCATACTGGAACCGCGTAGCCTGAATCTCCACCCGGCTCATGCCGTACGACACCGCCTCCGCCTCGAACAGTTTTTCCTTTTCCTGCATCAGCAGAATCCAGAGATAATGCTGCAGCGAGGCCTTTTTATTATTTCTGGCGTAGGCCTCCTTGAAATCCTGCTCCGCCTCGGCAAAAGAAGCCGTGTAAAACCGCGCGATGCCCTGGTTATGCAGAATATCGCCGTACTCCTCGGTGGTAAAATTCACGGCAAAGGGGCCGTGAATTTTACCACCGAGGAGTACGGCGATATTCTGCATAACCAG